>NZ_JBEOVM010000163.1:0-10459 GCF_040295505.1 Streptomyces sp. NPDC002790
CAGCGGGGTACGGGGCGGAGCCCCGATCTTTCAGCCCCGCCGGCGTTTGAGGCGCGGGGTCCGGGGCGGAGCCCCGTGGCCGGGGGACGGGGGGCGTTACCCCAGGACGTGGCCAGTTGGTGGGCGGGTGTGCCACAAGTGGAGGCCGACGTCCACCAGTTCCACTCGGGGGAGGTCGTCCACCGCCGCGAGGTCGTGCCACGCGGCCATGTCGGTCGAGCCGTTCTCCTCGTGGCGCAGCGCGCCGCCCGTGATCGCCCCTTCGTACACGAGACGTAGCCCGTGGAAGTCCGCGATCTTGCCGAGCTTGCGCGGGTAGCGGCGCAGCACGGAGTGGACCCCGAGGAGGGCGACCGGATCGACGACGTAGCCGGTCTCCTCGTCGACCTCACGGATCACCGTGTCGTACGGATCCTCACCGTGGTCCATGCCCCCACCCGGCAGGGTCCACCGCTTGCTCCCGTCCCCCGCGACCCAGCGGGCCAGCAGCACCCGCCCCTCGCGGACGCACACCGCGTAGGCCGCCACCCTCAGCTCTTTGTTCATCCCCTGACGCTAGAGGCATCCCGGTCCCGGTGCAGGTGTTACACGCCTTGCCGGTCCCGTCACGGTTTGGGCGGGATGGCGCATGGCGGAAGTACGCCATGGCACGTACCCGGCTCGGGCAACTCTCCCCAAACTGTGGTCACTTGCGTAAAGCTGAGCGGTCATCCGGCACCGAAATCCGGACCCCTTTCGACACGTCCCGTCTTGTCCGACCTTTACGTACAGGGATGCAGATGACCACCGATCCCCAGCGCGCCCCCATATCCGGCGCGAGACGCGCGGCCCGGCTCGCGGCGGCCGCGGGACTCGTGGCCGCGCTCACCGCGACCGGGCCGATACCCATGGCCTTCGCCGCGGACGCGGACCCGACCCCGCCCCCGGCCCCCAAGTCCGCGAGCGACAAGCTCGGCGCGCACGACGCCGAACTGCTCGCCGACGCCAAGGCCGACGGCACGAAGAACGTGACCATGATGGTCGCGACCACCCCCGGGAAGACCGAGCAGGTCGCGAAGCAGCTCGACGCCGTCAAGGGCGGCTCCGTGGGCCGCACCTACGACAAGCTCGGCTACGTACGGGCGACCGTGCCGACCAAGAGCGCCACCTCCGCGATCGGTTCCGCCGAGAAGCTCGGCTCCGTGCGCGGCATCGACCTGCGCCAGGAGATCGCGCTCGACGACCCGTCGCCGTCCGCGGACACCACGAAGGGTGCCTCCAAGAAGGCCACCGGCTCGTACAGCGGGCCCGGCAAGGACACCCCCGCCAAGAACCCGTACAACCCGTCCTTCGAGACGGGCGCCGTCGACTTCGTGAAGCAGCACCCGAAGTCGGACGGCCGCGGCACCACCATCGGCATCCTCGACTCGGGTGTCGACCTCGGCCACCCGGCGCTCCAGAAGACCACGACGGGCGAGCGCAAGATCACCGACTGGGTCACCGCGACCGACCCGATCGTCGACGGGGACGCCACCTGGCGCCCGATGGTCACCACGGTGAGCGGGCCGACCTTCACCTACAACGGCCGTACGTACAAGGCCGCTTCGGGCTCGTACGGGATCAGCACCTTCGCGGAGTCGGTCACGGCCGGCGGCGACGCGAAGGGCGACGCGAACCGGGACGGCGACACCACCGACAAGTGGGGCGTGCTGTACGACGCGGCCAAGGGGACGGTGACCGTCGACCTCAACGACAACGGCGACTTCACCGACGACACCCCGATGAAGCCGTACAAGGACGGCTACCAGGTCGGCTACTTCGGCAAGGACGACCCGTCCACCGACGTCGTCGAGCGCCAGCCGTTCGTCGTCGAGGTCCGCAAGGACGTCCCGATGGACCCGTACGGCGGCGACTGGGTCGGCAAGAAGGCCGACTTCGTCAACATCGGCGTCATCGAGTCCGAGCACGGCACGCACGTCGCGGGCATCACCGCGGCCAACGGCCTGTTCGGCAACAAGAACATGAACGGTGCCGCGCCCGGCGCCAAGCTGGTGTCGTCCCGCGCCTGCACCTGGAGCGGCGGCTGCACCAACGTCGCGCTCACCGAGGGCATGATCGACCTCGTGACGAAGCGCGGCGTCGACATCGTCAACATGTCGATCGGCGGGCTGCCCGCGCTGAACGACGGGGCCAACGCGCGCGCCCTGCTCTACACGCGCCTCATCGACGAGTACGGCGTCCAGCTGGTCATCTCGGCGGGGAACTCGGGCCCCGGCGCGAACACCATCGGCGACCCCGGCCTCGCCGACAAGGTGCTGTCCGTCGGCGCCACCATCTCGAAGGACACCTGGGCCTCCAACTACGGCTCCCAGGTCGAGAAGTCGAACGCGATGATGCCGTTCTCCTCGCGCGGCCCGCGCGAGGACGGCGGCTTCGCGCCCCTCATCTCGGCGCCGGGCGCGTCCGTCAACTCCACGCAGACCTGGCTGCCCGGCAGCCCGACCCCGGAGGCCGGCTACGCGCTGCCCGCCGGGTACTCGATGCTCCAGGGCACCTCGATGGCCTCCCCGCAGGCGGCGGGCGCGAGCGCGCTGCTGATCTCGGCGGCCAAGCAGCAGAAGGTCTCGCTGAACCCGGCGAAGCTGCGCACCGCGCTCACCTCGACCGCGAAGCACATCTCGGGCGAGCAGGCGTACGCGGAGGGCTCGGGCCTCATCGACATCGTCGGTGCGTGGAAGTCGATCCAGCACAAGGCGAGCGCCCACACCTACACGGTGAAGGCGCCCGTCGACACCGCGCTCGACGACCAGCTCAAGACGCCGGGCTTCGGCACCGGCATCTACGACCGCGAGGGCGGCCTCAAGGCGGGCCAGAAGAAGACGTACGACGTCACTGTCACGCGGACGTCGGGCTCGTCGAAGCTGGTGCCGCACCGGCTGTCGCTGAAGAACAACTCCGGTGACACGTTCTCGATCGTCGGGCCGAGCATCGTCATGCTGCCGCTGAACAAGCCCGTCACCGTGAAGGTTCGGGCGAAGCCGTCCGCCGCCGGGCTGCGCAGCGCGATCCTGCGCGTCGACGACCCGAAGACGGAGGGCGTCGACCAGCAGATCATGGCGACGGTCGTCGTCTCGTCGCCGGTCAAGTACACGTACCAGGCGAAGAGTTCGGTGCAGCGCAACAGCACCAAGTCGTACTTCCTGACGGTGCCGGCGGGGGCGAAGTCCCTCGAGGTACGGATGGGCGGGCTCGCGGCGAAGAGCCAGACCCGGTTCATCTCCATCCACCCGTACGGCGTTCCCGTCGACTCGACGTCGACGCCGGACTGCTACCCGAACTACGGGGACGGCTCGGGCAACGGCTGCCGCCCCGACCTGCGCTCGTACGACGCGCCGCAGGCGGGCGTCTGGGAGATCGAGGTCGAGGCGCGGCGTACGTCGCCGCTGCTCGACAACCCGTACACGCTGGACGTCGCCGTGCTCGGCGCGGACTTCGACCCGGCGGTGCAGACGCTGCCCGAGGCGAAGGTGGGCACGCCCGCCGATGTCTCGTGGAAGGTGACGAACAAGTTCGCGGCCATCAGCGGCGGCAAGCTGCAGGGCGGGTCGCTCGGCTCGTCGAAGACGGCGCGACCGACCATCGCGGGCGGCGCCACGCAGACGTCGACGGTCGACGTTCCCGAGGGCACCGACAAGCTCGACGTCTCCATCGGCAACGTCTCCGACAAGGCCGCCGACCTCGACCTCACGGTGTACGACGCCGCGGGCAAGGTCGTCGGGTCCTCGGCGGACGGTGACTCCGAGGAGGCGGTGAGCGTGGCGAAGCCGGCCGCCGGTACGTACACGGTGGAGGTGGCGGGGTACTCGATCCCGTCCGGCTCGACGGAGTACGACTACGTCGATGTCTTCTTCGCGCCCTCGTTGGGGACGGTGAAGGTCGACGAGTCGAAGCCGGTGTCGTTGGCGACGGGGGCGTCGGCGTCTGTTGCGGCGCAGGTTGTTGCGGCGGCTGCGGCGCCTGAGGGGCGGGAGTTCTTTGGTGAGGTGCGGTTGTTGAATGAGCGGGGCGTTGCGGCGGGAGCCGGTAGCGTCAAGATCGAAAAGGTCACGCCGTAGCCTCCGGCCGGGTGTGACGGGGGGGGCGGTCACCTGCGGGTGGCCGCCCCTCCGCCACCAACGCCTTGGGGCTCCGCCCCGGCCCCCGCTGCTCAATCGCCGCAGGGGCTATAAATAGCCCCGCCGGCGTTTGAGGCGAGGGGGCCGGGGCGGAGCCCCGAGGCCGTAACGCCGACGCGGCCCGGCTACTCGCAGGTCAAGCCCCGGGCCCCCGGCCCCGCCCGCGCGATGTCCTCCCGGGCGGCAGCCACCTCATGGTGGCCTGTCGTCCACTCCTCCCGGTCGCCCGGCCGCGTCGGGACCCGGATCAGCGTGTACGTGCCGGGCTTCAGGTCACGGTGGGCGGAGGCGTCCAGCATCACCGCGATCGTGGGGTGCTCCCGCACCGAACGCTCCGGCCGGTAGTAGCGCGAGACGTCGAGGACGACGCGTACGTCGCCGTCCTCGTGCGGCGTGACACTGGTCACCCGGCCCTCCACCAGCACCCGCGAACACGCGATACGCATCGCGGGCGAGGACGCGGCCTTGCCGCCGCCCTGGGCCGCCGCCTTGTCGCTCCCCGAATCCGCGTCACCGCCCCCGCCCGGCGCGCTCACCCCCAGCCACACGAGCCCCCCGAACAGGGACGCCGCACACGCCACGGCGAGCCCGCCGAACGCGAGCCGCAGCGGACGGCGACGTGAACGTACGGGCACAGGCACAGGCACCGGCTCCCGGCGGGACGCCAGCGCGTCCCCGAGGCCCCGCACCTGCTCCCGCAGCAGCGCGACATCCGCCACGACCGCCGCCACGGCGGGGTCGTCCTCCGGCAGCGGCTCCCCGGTCACGGCCGCCATCAGCAGCCGGTCCTCCGACTCGGCGTCGTTCACGTCACACCACCTCCCCTTCGCGCAGCCGCACCCGCAGCATCCGCACCGCCGTGTGCAGGCGGCTCTTGACGGTGCCCTCGGGCACGCCCAGTTCCGCCGCGATGTCCCGCACGGGCAGATCCGCGTAGAAGCGGAGCACGACCACCTGCCGCTGCTCGTCCGGGAGTTGGTCGAGGCCCTGGGCCACGGCCATCGACAGGACACGCGTGTCGGCCGCGTCCCCCGCGTGCTCCTGGCGCAGCGCGGCGAGCCGTTCGCCGAGGCGTTCCTGGCGGCGCCGCGCCCGGTGCCAGTCCATGGCGAGGTTCGAGGCGACGACCGCCGCCCAGGCCGAGACGTCGCGCGGCGCCTCCTGGCCCTTCGCGGTCCGCTCCAGCAACCGGAGGCGCACCTGCTGCACACCGTCCGGCAGATCCGCGTACGGCATGCCGCCGAGCGACAGCACGGCGCGCACCCGGTCCTCGACGGCCGCGTCGATGGGGTCTCCCCTGCTCGAGCGGGTTCGAGAGCTTGGGGAAGGGGCGTCCGGCCGACCCCTCGGTTTTCTGCGCAGCACTGCGCCTCCCCTCCCCGCGTACGCCCTACGACGCCGTGGGTACCGGAAACGTTCACGCGGAGCGCTTGAAACTGTGGCCAGCGCCATACCGTCCCGGAACGCGGACAATGGATTGGACAAGCCGGGCGTGGACAGACGCATCATGGACACACCCGTGAGGCCGGACGGCCGGTAGCGCGGAAACACGAAAGCACGGAGGACCCTGTGAAGGTCGGAATCGTCGGAGCCACCGGCATGGTCGGCACGGTCATGCGCAAGATCCTTGTCGAGCGGGCCTTCCCGATCGACGAGCTGCGCCTGTTCGCGTCGGCTCGCAGCGCTGGCAAGGTGCTGGACGGCGTGACGATCGAGGACGCGTCGACGGCCGACTACAGCGGGCTCGACATCGTGCTGTTCTCCGCGGGCGGCGCCACGTCCAAGGCCCTCGCCGAGAAGGTCGCCGCGCAGGGCCCCGTCGTGATCGACAACTCCTCGGCCTGGCGCAAGGACCCCGAGGTCCCGCTCGTCGTCTCCGAGGTGAACCCGCACGCGGTCGCGGACCGCCCCAAGGGCATCATCGCGAACCCGAACTGCACGACGATGGCCGCGATGCCGGTGCTGAAGCCGCTGCACGCGGAGGCGGGCCTGGAGGCCCTGACCGTCGCCACGTACCAGGCGGTGTCCGGCTCAGGGCTCGCGGGCGTGGCCGAGCTGCACGGTCAGGCGCAGAAGGTGGTCGCGGAGGCCGACAAGCTGACGCACGACGGCGAGGCGGTCGACTTCCCCGAGCCGGACGTGTACGCCCGTCCCATCGCGTTCAACGTGCTGCCGATGGCCGGCTCGGTCGTCGACGACGGTCTGAACGAGACGGACGAGGAGCAGAAGCTCCGCAACGAGTCCCGCAAGATCCTGGAGATCCCGGAGCTGAAGGTCTCGGGCACCTGTGTCCGCGTCCCGGTCTTCTCCGGCCACTCCCTCCAGGTCAACGCCCGCTTCGCCCGCCCGCTCAGCCCGGCGCGCGCCGCGGAGCTGCTCGCGAAGGCGGAGGGCGTCGAGCTGTCCGACATCCCGACGCCGCTCCAGGCGGCCGGCAAGGACGCGTCGTACGTGGGCCGCATCCGCAACGACGAGACGCTGGAGAACGGCCTGGCCCTCTTCATCTCCAACGACAACCTCCGCAAGGGCGCCGCGCTGAACGCGGTGCAGATCGCGGAGCTGGTGGCCCAGGAGCTGTCGGCGAAGTAAGCAACCAGTCGTACGTCGCCGTAGGGGCGGTCACCGGATTCCGGTGGCCGCCCCTACGGTTCACTCGACGACGCCCATGAAGCGCTGGAGGGCCAGCAATTCGGCCTGGTCGGCCGGGTCGCCGGCCAAGCGCTCGGCCTCCGCCTTCGCCTGCTCGATCAGCTGTTCCTCCGTCACGCGCGCACGAAGCAGGGCGACGGCGGCGTGGAGCGCGGCAGCCCGCGACGCGAGTCCGGCGGATGCCGCATACGCGTCGAGGAACGCCACGTCGTCCGCGGGCAGGTCCAGGGTGACCTTCACGTCCATGGGAACGAGCATGCCGGGGACGGCTGGCCGGCGCGGCCGATCAGGGGCGATCCACCGCAAAGTGGTAACAGCCGTACTCCAGCGCCCGTACGTGTGCCTGCACCACCCGAGGGTCCGCGAACGCCTCGTCGAAGGCAGCCTCGAAGCCGGCTGTCGCGTCCTCCGGGATCTCCAGGAGCGCGCCCCCGACGATGTGGCCGCGGGCGTCGTAGCGCCGCACGGTGCGGCGGGCGCCGGGGCGGTCGAAGGGGTAACGGTCACCGGTCGCACAGCCACCGCAGCCCTCGGCGTGGAGGAAGACCGGGCCCTGTTCGTCGTACGCGCCGGGGGTCGCGCCCGTCTCGGCCGCCCAGCGGCGCAGGGGTGCGTACGAGACGAGGGCGATGCGCTCGCCCTCCCGGATCGGCCGGAGGCAGCAGCGCAGCGGGGAGCCCGCGTCCGCGGGGGTCGCGGTGTACGGGGCACAGGGGCGGCCCGCGTCGTCGACCTCGCGGAGTTCCTTGAGGGCGTTCGGGTCGATGGGACGTGCGATGTACCTGGTCATGCACTCCACGGTCGCGCCCGGCGGGCCTGTTCACCGGCGGGAAACGGACATCGCCTTCGCGTACCCCGCGTGGAAGGATGGCCGGAAACGTCACATATCCAAGAACGCAGACCGCTTAACTAGGAGATGACCGCGTGCCTGGCACCAATCTGACCCGTGAAGAGGCGCAGCAGCGGGCGAAGCTGCTCACCGTTGACTCGTACGAGATCGATCTCGACCTCTCGGGCGCGCAGGAGGGCGGCACGTTCCGGTCGGCGACCACCGTGCGCTTCGACAGCGCGGAGGCGGGCGCCGAGACGTTCATCGATCTCATCGCCGACGCCGTTCATGAAGTGGTGCTCAACGGCCGGTCGCTGGACGTCGCCGCCGTGTTCCGCGACTCGCGGATCGCGCTGAAGCGCCTCGAATCGGGGCCGAACGAGCTGAAGGTCGTCGCCGACTGCGCGTACACGAACACGGGCGAGGGGCTGCACCGGTTCATCGACCCGGTCGACCAACAGGCGTACCTCTACACGCAGTTCGAGGTGCCGGACGCCCGCCGCGTGTTCGCGTCGTTCGAGCAGCCGGACCTCAAGGGCACCTTCCGGTTCACGGTCCAGGCGCCGAGCGGGTGGACGGTCATCTCCAACTCCCCCACCCCGGAGCCGAAGGACGACGTCTGGGCCTTCGAGCCGACGCCGCGCATGTCGACGTACATCACGGCGCTGATCGTCGGCCCGTACCACTCGGTGCACTCCTCGTACGAGAACCCGGAGACGGGCCAGTCCGTCCCGCTCGGCATTTACTGCCGGCCGTCCCTCGCCGAGTTCCTCGACTCGGACGCGATCTTCGAGGTGACACGGCAGGGCTTCGACTGGTTCCAGGAGAAGTTCGACTACGCGTACCCCTTCGCCAAGTACGACCAGCTCTTCGTGCCCGAGTTCAACGCCGGTGCCATGGAGAACGCGGGCGCGGTGACCTTCCGCGACCAGTACGTGTTCCGGTCCAAGGTGACCGACGCCGCGTACGAGGCGCGGGCCGCGACGATCCTGCACGAGCTGGCCCACATGTGGTTCGGCGACCTCGTCACCATGGAGTGGTGGAACGACCTGTGGCTGAACGAGTCGTTCGCGACGTTCGCCGAGGCCGCCTGCCAGGCGTACGCGCCGGGCTCCAAGTGGCCGCACTCGTGGACGACGTTCGCCAACCAGATGAAGACGTGGGCGTACCGGCAGGACCAACTGCCGTCCACGCACCCGATCATGGCGGACATCAGCGACCTCGACGACGTGCTCGTCAACTTCGACGGCATCACGTACGCGAAGGGCGCGAGCGTCCTGAAGCAGCTCGTCGCGTACGTCGGCATGGACGAGTTCTTCCAGGGCGTGCAGGCGTACTTCAAGCGGCACGCGTTCGGGAACACGCGGCTGAGCGATTTGCTCGGCGCCCTCGAGGAGACCAGCGGGCGTGACCTGAAGTCCTGGTCGAAGGCGTGGCTGGAGACGGCCGGCATCAACGTCCTGCGCCCGGAGATCGAGACGGACGCGAACGGTGTCATCACCTCGTTCGCCGTCCGCCAGGAGGCGCCCGCGCTGCCCGAGGGCGCCAAGGGCGAGGCGACGCTGCGCCCGCACCGCATCGCGATCGGCTTCTACGACCTCGACGACGAAGTGGGGTCTCCCCTGCTCGAGCGAAGCCGAGAGCTTGGGGAAGGCAAGCTGCTGCGCGGCGAGCGCGTCGAACTCGACGTCACCGCAACGGAGTTGACGCAGGTACCGGACCTCGTCGGCAAGCGCCGCCCGGCCGTGGTCCTGCTCAACGACGACGACCTGTCGTACGCGAAGGTCCGCCTCGACGAGGAGTCCCTGGCCTTCGTCACGCGGCACCTCGGCGACTTCGAGGCCTCACTGCCGCGCGCGCTGTGCTGGGCCTCCGCCTGGGACATGACGCGCGACGCAGAGCTGTCGGCGAGCGCGTACCTGGACCTGGTGCTCAGCGGCGTGGGCAAGGAGTCCGACATCGGCGTCGTGCAGTCGCTGCACCGCCAGGTGAAGCTCGCCGTCGACCTGTACGCGGCGCCCGCCCACCGCGACGCACTGCTGACCCGCTGGACCGAGGCGGCGCTCACCCACCTGCGGACGTCGGAAGCGGGCAGCGACCACCAGCTGGCATGGGCCCGCGCGTTCGCCGCCAGCGCCCGCACGCCGCAGCAACTCGACCTCCTGGCAGGCCTGTTGGAGGGCACCGCGTCGATCGAGGGCCTTGCCGTCGACACCGAGCTGCGCTGGGCTTTCGTGCAGCGGCTCGCGGCGGTCGGACGCTACGACGAGGCGGAGATCGACGGCGAGTACGAGCGGGACAGGACGGCGGCCGGTGAGCGGCACGCGGCCAGTGCCCGTGCCGCCCGGCCGACCTCGGAGGCCAAGGCGGAGGCGTGGGCCTCGGTCGTCGACAGCGACAAGCTGCCGAACGCGGTGCAGGAGGCGGTGATCGGCGGCTTCGTCCAGACCGACCAGCGCGAGCTGCTCGCGCCGTACACGGAGAAGTACTTCGCGGCGCTGAAGTCCGTCTGGGACTCCCGCTCGCACGAGATGGCGCAGCAGATCGCGATCGGCCTGTACCCGGCGATCCAGGTCTCGCAGGAGACGCTGGCCGCCACCGACGCGTGGCTGGCCTCGGCCGAGCCGAGCGCGGCGCTGCGCAGGCTCGTGTCCGAGTCGCGGGCGGGCGTCGAGCGTGCGCTGAAGGCGCAGGCGGCGGACGCGTAGTTGCCGCTGCGGAACGGGGAGGGGGGGGGGGGGCGGGGGGGGCGGGCCCCCACCCCCCGAAGCGGGGCGGGGCCCGCGGGGTGTGGGTGGGGGTGATCGGGGGGGGCAGCGGGAGGTGG
>NZ_JBEOVM010000164.1:0-10413 GCF_040295505.1 Streptomyces sp. NPDC002790
GGGCGCGGCCTCCACCGCGCCCGACCGCCCACGATTCGTTCCGAGGTTCGTCAGACGCCCACCGGCTCGCCGGCGGCGACGGCGATCTCCGCGTCGGCGACGACGCCCGGAACGCGGCGCAGCTTCTTCATCGGGCCGAGCTCGGACTCGTAGACCTTCTTGACGCCGTCACCGAGGGACTCCTCGATGGTGCGGATGTCGCGCACGAGGCGCGTGAGACCCTGCGGCTCCACGGAGGCGGCCTGGTCGGAGCCCCACATGGCGCGGTCGAGGGTGATGTGACGCTCGACGAAGGCGGCGCCGAGGGCGACGGCCGCGAGGGTCGTCTGGAGGCCCGTCTCGTGGCCGGAGTAGCCGATCGGGACGTTCGGGTACTCGCCCTGGAGGGTGTTGATGACGCGGAGGTTGAGCTCCTCGGCCTGCGCCGGGTACGTCGACGTGGCGTGGCACATCAGGATGTTGTCCGAGCCGAGGACCTCCACCGCGTGGCGGATCTGCTTCGGCGTCGACATGCCGGTGGAGAGGATGACGGTGCGGCCGGTGGCGCGCAGGGCGCGCAGCAGCTCGTCGTCCGTGAGGGACGCGGAGGCCACCTTGTGGGCGGGGACGTCGAACTTCTCCAGGAAGGCGACAGCCTCGGTGTCCCACGGGGAGGCGAACCAGTCGATGCCGCGCTTCTTGCAGTACTCGTCGATGGCCCGGTACTCGTCCTCGCCGAACTCGACGCGGTGCCGGTAGTCGATGTACGTCATGCGGCCCCAGGGGGTGTCGCGCTCGATGTCCCACTGGTCGCGCGGCGTGCAGATCTCGGGGGTGCGCTTCTGGAACTTGACGGCGTCGCAGCCGGCCTCGGCGGCGGCGTCGATCAGCCGGAACGCGTTCTCCAGGTCACCGTTGTGGTTGATGCCGATCTCGCCGGTGATGTAGACGGGGCGGCCGGGGCCTGCCTCGCGCGAACCGAACGTGCGGATACGGGAGTCGGACGCGGGGGAAAGGGGAGCGTTGGACATGGTGGGTACGTTCCTTACTTGGTGAGCGGGTCGAGGGAGTCGAGAGAAGGGCCGAGGATCCAGCCGGCGATCTCTCGGATCGCGCCTTCGCCTCCGGGGACGGTGGTGACGGCGCGTGCGGCGCCGCGCACGACGTCATGGGCGCTCGCGACCGCCACGGGCCAGCCCGCGAGGGCGAAGCACGGGAGGTCGTTGACGTCGTTGCCGACGTAGAGCACGCGCTCGGGCGCGATGCCCTGTTCCTCGCACCACTGCTTCAGTGCGAGGTCCTTGCGGTCGATGCCGTGCAGGACCGGGATCTTGAGTTTCCGGGCCCGTGCGGCGACGACCGGGTTCACTTCCGTGGACAGGATCAGCAGTTCGAGGCCGCTCTTGCGGAGGGCAGCGATGCCGAGTCCGTCACCGCGGTGCACGGTGACGAGTTCCCGTCCGTCGGAGTCGATCAGCACCTTGTCGTCGGTCTGGGTGCCGTCGAAGTCGAGGACGACCGCGTCGACGTCTTCCCTGGAGGGGAGGACGGACTGCTGGTCGAAGAGGGGGGCCAGCGCGCGGGCGCGCGCGAGGTCGTGCGGATCGTCGATCTCGAGTACGCGCGCGGGGTCGGTGCGCACCAGTTCGGTGCGGCCGAAGAAGCGGTGCTCGTGGCGGCGGAACCCGCTGGTCTCCATGGCGTAGACGGCGCCGGTCTCCAGGAGGTCCTGGGGCCGGTCCTGGCGCATCTGGCGCTGCGACTTGTCGTGGTTGACGCCGTAGCCGCCGCCGGTCGCGGTCCCGATCCCGGTCTTCCGGTCGGCGAGGACGGCGACGCCGCCCTCAACTGCCGTGCTGTGTACGGAAGCCGACTGCGGTTCGTCCGCCTCGTCCCGCCACACGAACCCGTGGAACGCGGCGACGGTCAGCGCGCTGTCGGCCCCCTTGTCGAGGACCGCGCCGACCACCGCGTCGATGTCCTCCCGTACGAGGAAGGGGCTGGTGCACTGGACGAGCAGCACCACGTCGACGGCCGCGCCGTGCAGCGCCTCGTGCGCGTCCATGGCGTGCAGCACGGCCGCCTCGGAGCTGGACTTGTCGCCGGCGATGGCGGTGGGCCGGATGACGACCTCGGCGCCCGCGTCCCGCGCTGCGGCGGCGATGGCGTCGTCGTCGGTGGAGACCACGACGTCGGTGACCTGCCGGGTGGCGAGGCACTCGCGCACGGCGCGGGCCACCAGGGGCATGCCGCCGACCGGGGCGAGGTTCTTCGCCGGTACGCCCTTGGAGCCGCCGCGGGCGGGGATCACGGCGAGGACGCGGCGGACGGGCTCGGGTTCGGTCATGTGCGCTTCTCCTTCGGGGGGTTGAGGGTTCTGAGGGCTCACAGCTCCCCCATCCGCCGGATCGCGGGGGCGACGCGCTGCACCCCGTGCCGGTAGGCGCCGCGGGCGGCCCGCCGCACGACCTGCCGCACGGGACCCGGCGCCCGGTCGGCCGCGGGCGCGCCGGGCAGCGGGCTGCCGTCGGGTGCGAGGTGGTGGCGGGCGAGGATGCGCGGCAGGTAGCCGGGGGCGGTGGTGCGGCTGTAGTACGGCGCCAGCGGGGGCCGGTCCTCGGCGAGCAGGTCGGCGACCGTGGCCCGCACGCCGTCGAAGGCGCGCTCGTACGTGCCGTCGGCGGCGACGCCCTGCCGGGCGAGCCACTCGGGGTCCGGTGCGGGCCGCAGACCCGCGTCCAACTGGTCCCAGGACGCAAGGCAGTTGGAGCCGGTGAAGTGGTGGTTGCCGAGTGCCTCGCGCACGCCCAGGTCGGTGAGCAGCGCGGTCGGGATGCGCCGGTGCAGGGATTCGAGGGCGGCGGTGGAGCTGACCGTGACGAGCAGGTCCGTGCGGTCGAGGACCTCGCCCATGTTCCCGTACACGAGCCGGAGGTTGGCGGGGAGTTCGCGGCGCTGCGCGAGCTTCTGGTAGGGGATCTCCTCGATGTGCGTGGTGTGTTCGCCGGGCTTGCTGCGCAGCTTGAGCAGCACCTCGCGGTCGGGATGCGACTCGGCGTGCCGCACGAGGCGGCCAAGCAGGTAGTCGCGGTCGGCCGCGGTGTCGGGTACGGACGGCTGGGCGGCGAAGGTCACCGTGTACGGCTCGCGTTCGCCGGTGTACGGCTCGCCGCCGAGGAACGGCAGCGCGCACTCGGTCACCGCGGAGGCGTCCGCGCCCACCCCCTCGTACACGGCGCGGAACCGGTCCGCGTCGTAGGCGGAGTTGGCGAGCACCACGTCGGCGCCGTGCCGCAGGAGGAGGCCGTCGGCGAGCTTTTCGTAGACGACGCCGACGTAGCCGGTGACGACGACGGGGCGCCGCACCGCTCCCCGCCAGGCGTGGGCGAGGCCGTGCAGGGCGGCCTGGACTCCCCCGCCGACGACGGCGAGCACCACCACGTCGTACGCTTCGGGCTCCATCTCGCGGAGGAATTCGACGGCCGTGACCTCGCGCAGGCTGTCGGCGCGGACGCCGATCTCGCGGAGCTGGCGCGGGGTCGGGGTGGCCCGGCCGCGCAGCAGATAGCCGTCGAGTGCGACGCCTTCGGAGGCGATGCGGGCGGCGGTGAGCGACCCCCATTTCCACCGGGTGTCGGAGTCCGCGAGCACCGCGACCCTGAGCGAATTTCCGTTCCTTACTGGCACACCGACGAAGTTAGGAAGCAATTCCGAGCCGCGGCCCAACCAGAATGCAACAAAGGGTTAACAGCAAACCGACGAATGGCGAATCGGCCCCGGAAACGACCCGCGCCAGGGCCGGTTAACGGTCCCGCCACGCTTCGTTCACCTGATATCAAGGCGACGGTCAAGACGAATGCCGGGCCGCACCCTAACGTCACCGTCGTGGTCAAGCTCTCCGTCATCGTGCCGTTCTACAACGTGCAGCAATACGCGCCCGACACCCTCAGAAGTCTGCGAGCGAACGCACGCGACGACTTCGAATTCATTCTCGTCGACGACTGCTCCAAGGACGAGACACCGGACATTCTCGCGCGCGCCGAGCGCGAGCTGCCCGGCGCGGTCGTCGTGCGACACGAACGGAACGGAGGACTCGCGGCCGCCCGCAACACCGGGCTCGACAGGGCCCGCGGCGAATACCTCGCCTTCCTGGACGGCGACGACTGGCTCGCACCCGGCTACTACGCCCGCCTCCTCGCCGCCATAGAGGACCTGGGCTGCGACTTCGTGCGCACGGACCACGTCCAGTGCACGGCGCGGGCCCGCTCGGTGCACCGTTTCCCGCACGGTCTGCGCGACGTCGTCATGGACCCGCGCGCGGCGATCCTGCCGGCCGACCGCTCGACCGCCGTCGACTACGCGTACGCGTGGGCCGGCATGTACCACCGGCGGCTCGCCGACGAGGGGCTGCTGCACTTCACCGACGGGCTTCGTACGGCGGAGGACAGGCCGTGGATCTGGCGGCTGCACCGCGAGGCGAAATCCTTTGCGGCGGTCAGCCCTCTGGGCGTTTTCTATCGCCGCGGCGTCTCGTCCTCGCTCACTCAGATCGGTGACGTACGGCAGCTCGATTTCATCCGGGCATTCGACCAGGTTGTCCGGGAAACGGCACAGGACCGGGATGCGGAACTGCTTCTGCCGAAGGCCGTGCGTACGTACTGCGCCATCATTTCCCACCACTTGGGATCCATCGAAAGGTTCGAACCGCCCGTGGCCCGCACATTGAAGTCGCTCAGCGCGGCCGCGCTCAAGCGCATGCCGCAGGGGGTGCTCGACGACGCGCTCGACTCGATGGACACCCAGCGGGCCACGCGCCTGCGCCGGCTGCGCCGCCGCCCGGTCCGCGCGGAGGTCACGGCATGACGACGCGCACGACGAATCGTGGCACCACGCGCGGTACGACGCGCATCCTGCTGGCCTCGACCCTGTACGGCGCCGCGACGCTCGCGGCCGCCATGGACGCGGACCAGTTCGCCCCGGCGGACCGCACGCTGCTGCTGGTCGCCAACAACGCGGCGACGCCCGAGACCACGCCCGCCGTCGACGAGATGCCCGGCTTCGAGCAGTTGCGGGACCGCTTCGACGGCATCCTGTCGTGGAACGAGGCCATCTCACCCTTCCACCCCGGCAGTTGGTCGCCGCGCACCGACGACATCCCGCTGTGGGAACGCTACTTGCGGCTCACGTGGGACCTCGGCGACGACAACGTCGAGCTCGCCGTGGAGTCCATCCAGGTCAGTCCGGCGATGGCGGTCGCACAGATCTTCGCGGGCGCTCCGGTCGACGTGTACGCGGACGGCCTGATGAGCTACGGGCCGACCCGCAACAAGATCGACCCGCTGATCGGCACGCGCGTGCGCCGCCTGCTCCACCTCGACCTGGTGCCGGGTCTGAAGCCGCTGCTGCTCACGGAGTTCGGCGTCGAGCCCGAGGTCGTCCCTACAGAGGTCTTCCTCAAGGTGCTCGCCGACCTGGGCGACGCGGCGGGCGAACTCCCGCGCCTGCCCGGCGAACCGGCGCTCCTCCTCGGCCAGTACCTCTCCGCGCTCGGTATCCTCACGGCCGAGGAAGAGGAGGACCTGCACGTCCGGATGATGCGCGGCGCCGCCCAACTCGGCCACAAGCACGTGGTGTTCAAACCGCACCCCACCGCCCCGGCCCGCTGGTCGCACCTCCTGGAGAAGGAGGCGGAACGCCTCGGCGTAGAGCTGACCGTCCTGGAGACGCCCGTCCTCGCCGAGGTCCTCTACCAGCGGATGCGCCCGGCCCTCGTCGTCGGCTGCTTCTCCACGGCGCTGCTCACCGCGAGCGCCCTGTACGGCATTCCGGTGGCGCGCGTCGGCACGTCGACCCTCCTGGACCGGCTCACACCGTACGAGAACAGCAACCGGGTGCCGGTCACCATCGTCGACGCACTGCTGCCCGCCCTGGCCGACCGTACGGCCGTCGAGGCACAGGAACAGCCGCTGCGCGTAGGTGAGTTGGACGAGCTGCTGCGCGCGGTCGGCTACGCCATGCAGGCCAAGATCTACCCGGAACTGCGCCGCCCCGCCGAGCGCTATCTCGCGACCCGCCTCGACAACCACACCTGGCGCTACTTCAAGCGGCGCCGCCTGACCTCCCTCGCCCTGCCCGGCGCGCTCCCGTCCCAGTTCGCCTTCATCCCGCGCAACGCGACGGTGCGCAGGGTCGCGAAGCGGGCCCGCTCCCTCAAGCGGGCGGCCGTCAAGCGGGCGGCCCTCGGATGACGGCTCCCGGCACGACGCTGCCTCCGCTCCCCGCACCCCAGACGGAGCCACAGGCGAAGGCCGTGCGCACGCGCCCCACGTCCCGCCTGTACGCCCTGGACGGACTGCGGCTGCTCGCGGCGCTGATGGTGGCGGCGTACCACTACGGGGGGCGGGACGGCGAGGTCTCCCAGGCCTGGGGGTCGTCGCCGCAGGCCCAATTCCCCACGCTGCACGGCTGGTTCGCGTACGGCTGCCTGGGCGTGCAGATCTTCTTCGTGATCAGCGGGTTCGTGATCTGCATGAGCGGCTGGGGCAGACCTCTGCGCTCCTTCTTCGCGTCGCGCGCGGCCCGCCTCCTGCCCTCGTACTGGGTGGCGATCGTCCTGGTGACGGCCGTCTTCGCGCTGCCGGTCGTGGTCTACAAGGCGGTGTCGCCCAGCGACGCGCTCGTGAACCTGACGATGTTGCAGCAACCCCTGGGCGTGGACCGGGTGTTGGGGGTCTGCTGGACGCTCTGGGCGGAGCTGCGCTTCTACGCCCTGTTCGCTCTCTGCGTCGTCCTGCCTGGCGCGACCCGGCACCGGGTGGTGCTGTTCTGCGCGGTGTGGACGCTGGCCGCGGTGCTCGCGGAGGGCTCGGGCGAGCCGCTCGCGACGCTCGTCCTGATGCCGGAGTACGCGCCGTTCTTCATCGGCGGCATCGGCCTGTACCTGGTCCACCGCGACCGGCGCGACGTCACGGCGTGGGGCATCGTCGCGGTGAGCTGGCTGATCGGGCAGCACTTCGCGGTCGACCGGACGTGGCACGCGCCGAACCCGGACTTCTTCTCCTACCGCTCCTCGTTCGGGATCGTCGCGGTGATCACGCTCGGTTTCGCGGCGGTGACGGTGATCGCGCTCGGCTGGACGGCCTGGGCGAACTGGCGCTGGCTGACGGTCGCCGGCGCCCTCACCTACCCCTTCTACCTGGTCCACGAGCACCTGGGCTGGGTGGCGATCGCGGCCCTGCATCGACGCGCGGGACTGCCGTCGTGGGCCACGTTCGGCGCGACGGTCGCCGCGATGCTGACCCTCGCCTGGCTGCTGAACCGCTACGTCGAGAAATGGGCGACGCCGCTGATCCGCAGATCGCTCAACCGGGACCCGCGAGCCGCTCAGCGCACCCCGTAGCGCGCCTCGATCCCCGCGACGATGAGCCGCAGCCCCTCCTCGAACCGCTCGTCGTACGCCGCGAAGAGCTGACCGCCCGCGGCGGCGGCGAGCGGGTAGTCGGCGAGCTTCTGCGCGCGCTCCGCCACGTCGACGACGGGATCCTTCTGGGGGCCCGCGTCGCCGGGCGGCGGCTGCATGCCCTGCTCCTCGGTGACGAACCCGAGCGTGTACATGTACGCGGTGGTGCTCGCCCAGGCGGCCTGGTCGGCGGTGAAGCCGAAATCGATGAGCAGGCGCAGGTTCGCCTCCAGTTCCGGACCGTGGTCGGTGCCCGTGAACCGTGAGCCGCTGAAGACCTTCGCGCCGTCGCGGTAGCTCAGGAGCGTGGCGCGCAGCTGCTGGTTGCCCTGGACCAGCCACTCCTGCCAGGCGCCCGCCGGCTCGTATCCGGCCTCCCCGCCCACTTCGGTCATCCGCCGGAACATCACAGTCGCCATCTCGTCGAGCAGCGCCTGCTTGTTCTTGAAGTGCCAGTACAGGGCGGGTGCCTGCACGTTCAGCTGCTTGGCGATGGCGCGCAGCGTCAGGCCTTCGAGTCCCACGTCGTTCAGCAGGTCGAGGGCGGTGTCGGCGACGTGACTCCGGTCGAGCCCGGGCTTCTCGTTCTGCTTCTTCTTCTCGGCCACGCTTGACAGTTTAACGCCGTTAAGGCCATGCTCGAAACATCGAACTTAACGGCGTTAAGGAGTCGGTGATGGACGCGGCGATGAATGGTGTGGCGACGGACGTACTGATCGTGGGCGCGGGTCCGACGGGCCTGGCGCTCGCGGTCGACCTGGCGCGGCGCGGGACGCGGGCGATGCTGGTCGAGCGGGCGGACGGCCTGTTCCCCGGCTCGCGCGGCAAGGGCCTGCAGCCGCGCACCCAGGAGGTGCTGTACGACCTCGGGGTCCTGGACGCGATCCACGCGGCGGGCACGCGGTACCCGAGCATGCGGGTCTGGGAGGGCTCGGAGCCCGGCCAGGAGTGGGACATGATGGAGCGCTCCGAGCCGAGCGAGCAGGTCCCTTACGCGGAGGGCTGGTTGATACCGCAGGCCCGCACGCAGGAGGTGCTGTACGCGCGGCTGCGTGATCTGGGCGGCGAGGTCCGCTTCGGCGCGGCGCTGAGCGGTCTCGCGCAGGACGCGGAGGGCGTGACGGCGTCGTTCGAGGACGGCTCGGCGGTGCGGGCGCGGTACGCGGTGGCGGCGGACGGCGGCCGCTCCACGGTCCGGCGGGCGCTCGGGATCGGTATGACCGGGGAGACCGTGGACCCGAAGCCGATGCTGGTGGCGGATGTGCGGATCACGGACGACGCACCGCTGCCGGACACCCACTGGCATGTGTGGCCGAAGGCGCCGGAGGGCGGCGTGGCCTTCTGCCCGCTGCCGCCCGACGCGTCGCGGCCGGGCCGCGTCTTCCAGCTGGCGGCGCAGTTCGCGGACGAGTCGGCGGTGGTGGACCCGTCACCGGAGGCGGTGACCAAGCTGCTGGCCACCCGCACCGCGCTCTTCGAGGAACACATCGCCGAGGTGCTGTGGGCCTCGGACTTCAAGGCGCGGGCGGCGCTGGCGGACCGATTCCGGGTGGGCCGGGTCTTCCTCGCGGGCGACGCGGCGCACATCCACTCCCCGGCTGGCGGCCAGGGCCTGAACACGAGCGTGCAGGACGCGTACAACCTGGGCTGGAAGCTGGCGGCGGTGCTGTCCGGCGCACCGGCACGGCTCCTGGACACGTACGAGGAGGAGCGGATGCCGGTGGCGGAGGGCATCCTCGGCATCAGCACCCGGATCCACCGCGCGAGCGCCGGGGGCCCGCCCACGCAGCGAGGCAAGGAGGTGCAGCAACTGGGCATCGGGTACCGGGAGTCGGCGCTGACCCGGGAGACCCGGCCGGGCCTCGCGGACGACTCGCTGCGGGCGGGCGACCGGGCACCGGACGGGCGGCGGGGCGGGGTGCGGCTGTTCGACGCGTTCCGGGGCCCGCACTGGACGCTGCTCGCGGTGGGCGTGGAGGGCGAACTCCCGCGCGCGCACGACGCGTCCATACGCACGGCCCGCATCCCGGCCTACGAGGCATACGGCCGGGGAGTGTTCCTGATCCGCCCGGACGGCTATGTGGCGTGGGCCGGGGAGACGGCGGAGGGGGTGGAGAGGTACCTGGCGGAGACGGGGGTGGCGTGACCGGACCGACCGGCCTCCGCGGCGGGCCCTACACGCTGGCCAGCGACAGCTTCACCGCGAAGCCGAGGAAGAGGACTCCGGCGGCCGAGGTCGCACCCGCGGAGAGGCGCCTGCGGCGCCGGAAGGCGGCGGACAGCTTCATGCCGCTGAAGATCAGCGCCGACAGGTAGAGCACGCTGGCCGCCTGCGCGAAGGCGCCGAGCACCACGAAGGAGAGGGCGGGGTACGCGTAGGACGGGTCGACGAACTGCACGAAGAAGGCGATGAAGAACAGGATCGCCTTCGGGTTCAGCAGGCTGATCACGAACGCGCGGCGGAAGGGCCGCTCCTGGGCGGGCTCCTCCTCCGCGGCGCCGCGCTCGGCCGCGAGCCGCTCCTTGCGGGTGCGCCACATGCTCCACGCGGCGCGCATCATGCCGATGGCGAGCCAGGTCAGGTAGCCGGCGCCGGCGTACTTCACGATCCCGAAGATCAGGGAGTTCGCCTGGAGCAGGGAGGCGACCCCCGCGGCGGAGAGGGTCATCAGGACGGTGTCGCCGCACCACACGCCTGCGGCTGCCTTGTAGCCGGTGCGGATGCCGCGGCGGGCGCCGACGGAGAGCACATACAGCGAGTTCGGGCCCGGCAGGAGGATGATGAGGGCGAGGCCCGCGAGATAGGTCGGAAGATCGATGACACCCAGCATCCCGGGAGTCTCGCACGCACATCCGGTGCCCCGCCCACCGGTCCCGAATCCCGGACGCCGCACCGCCCCCACGCCTCGGGGCTCCGCCCCGGACCCCGCGTCTCAAACGCCGGCGGGGCTGTTTAGCCCCTGCGGCGATTGAGC
>NZ_JBEOVM010000165.1:0-10310 GCF_040295505.1 Streptomyces sp. NPDC002790
CGCAAGCGCGCCGCTGAATTCCCGCGCAAGCGCGGGAATAAATTCCGCAAGCGGAATTTCAAGGCGACACTATTCGCGCAAGCGCGAATAGTGGGTGATCGCGCAAGCGCGATCACTAAGGGCTGGCTACGGAGAAGGGTGCATCGTGTGCGGGCCTGTGTAGGGCTTGGGATTCTCTACCGGTACCTCACTATGGGGCTTGACAGGTCATCAGGTTCAAAGGGTGTCGGCCTCATGCAGTGACGGGTTCCGCTGCGCTCCACCCGAACCCCTCCTCCGGCCGGTGTAGCGCCGTTACGGAATTCCTAGAATGCTTCGAGCAGCATATACGATGACGTATCCCCGTGCGCAGTATTCGGCCATGATTGCTCGACGCTGCGCATCTTATACCAAGGTAGATGCATCACGGTGATGCACTGTGTAGAGTCTGGCCTCAGACACCACACCCGAGCTGTTCGTGCCGCTCGGGAAAATCCCTTTCAGATTTCGCGCCGGTTCCGCGATAAGGAGAGTCCGGGAAATGGCCGTCAAGCTGCGAGACCATCAGATCGAAGCGGTTGCCGCCATCGTACGCGGCCTCGATATTCCGCCGGGGGGCATTCCCGCGGACGGCTTGCGCGGGCAGGTCCACGCGGCGTGTGGGACCGGAAAGACCATTATCGCCGCCGCGGCGGCCCGCCGGCTTGTGCCCAAGGGCCGTGTCCTGGTGCTCGTCCCGACGCTTGATCTCCTGGCCCAGACGATCAAGGCGTGGGCCTCCGTGGGGCACAAGGGGCCGGCGGTCGCGGTGTGCGGGCCGCTGGATGACCCGGAGTTGTGGGACCTGGGTGTGCGGGGCACCACGAACCCGGTGCAGTTGGCGCTGTGGCACGGCACGGGACCGGTCACCCTCTACGCGACGTACGCCTCGCTCGGTGTGCTGGCGGAGGCCTTCGAGGGCCTCTATGGCCAGCAACTCGCCCCGCTCGACCTGGCTGTGGTCGACGAGGCGCATCGCACTTCGGGGTCGATGGGCAAGGCGTGGGCGGCGATCCACGATCAGGCGGTGGTTCCGGCGCGGCGGCGGCTGTACATGACGGCGACGCCGCGGGTCTGGCAGGAGCGGCCGCCGAGTTGGGAGGTGGCGGAGGGGGTTCGGGATCCGCTCCCCGAGGAGATGGCGGCCTCTATGGACGATGAGACCGTGTTCGGGCCGGTGCTGTACAAGCTGTCGCTGGCCTCGGCGGTCTCCCGGGGGTTGCTGGCGCGATACCAGATCATCGTGCTGGAGCTGAGGGACCCTCAGGTCACCCCGGAGCGGTTGATGGGTGAGGGTCGGCATGGTGAGGAGGTGCGCGGGCAGCGCCTCGGGGCCCTGCAGGCAGCTTTGTTGCACACGATGGCGCAGAACGATTTGAACACCTGCATCACCTTCCATCACCGGAGGATCGAGGCCGAGGCGTACGCGAAGGGGCTGGGCAAGGTTGCGAAGCGGCTGCACGGGGACCAGCCGGAGACGTATCCGGCGAAGATCTGGGCCGACTGGCTGTGCGGGGACCACGTCCCCGAGGAACGACGGAGAGTCCTCGGCTCGTTCGGAATCACCGCGCGGCGGGCCGTGCTCTCCAACTGCAAGGTTCTGGGCGAGGGCGTCGACATCAGAAGCGTGGACTGCGTGGCCCTCCTCGATCCGAAGGGCGCGCCGCACGACATCGTCCAGGCGATCGGGCGCGCGTTGCGGCAGCAGCCCGGCGAGAAGAAGCTGGCGTCGCTGATCGTGCCGGTGTTTCTCTCGCCGGGTGAGGTGCCGGAGGACATGTTCACCTCCGGCTCGTATCGGCCGTTGGTCAAGGTATTGCAGGGGCTTAGGGCTCACGATGAAGAGGCCGTGGAACTGCTGGCTATTCCGCAGGAGCCGCAGAAGGAGCTGGTGAGTCCTTTTGTTCATATCGGTGATGAGGAAGAGGAGGATTCCGGGGAGGAAACTCGTATGCTGTTGCGTTTTGCCGCTCCCCGGGACCCGGTGATGGTCGCGAACTGGGTGGATTTCAACGTGATCGACACCGAGAAGCTCGACTGGGCGCGCGGCTGGTCCGCGCTCAAGACGTACCGCGACCGGGAAGGGCACGCCCGAGTCCCATACGGGTACAAAGAGGGCCCGTATCCGCTCGGGCAGTGGGTCGCGGAGCAGCGCCGGGCGTACGGGGCCGGGCAGATGAACGGCCATCGGGCGCGGCGTCTGGAGGCGCTCGACATGGTGTGGTCACCGGCGGATGAGCGGTTCCAGGAGAACCTCGAGGCGGCCCGCGCCTACTACGAGCAGCACTGGACCCTGTGCGCGCCGCGGTCGGCGACCATGCTCGACCGGCCCGTGGGGCAGTGGTTGTCCAATCTCCGTCGCCCCGGCGCACTTGAGGAGCACCCGGAGTGGAAGATGGCGCTGGACGAGGTAGACGCGCACTGGAACCCGTCCTGGCCCCTGCCCTGGCAGCGGCACTACGCCGCCCTGCGCGCGCTGGTCGGTGACGAGGACGGCCAGGCCGAGGTACTGCCGGGCGTCACGGTCCACGGCATGGACATCGGCAAGTGGCTCGCCAAGCAGCGCCAGTCCGCCGTCTGGCGCGGCCTTCAGGACGGGCAGCGTGCGCTCCTGGAGCAGCTCGGCATCACGCCCATGGAGCAGGCGGAGCAGGCCGGGCCCGCGAAGTCCTCCGGGGCGTCCTCTAGTGCCTTCGAGAAGGGTGTTCGGGCCCTGGCGCAGTACAAGGAGCGCACGGGCTCTGTGGTGATCCCCAGGGGGCACATAGAGGCGATCGTCGTCGACGGCCAAGAACACCAGATCAAGCTTGGGGTCTGGGTCATGAATCAGAAGAGCAGGCGCACCAAGCTCGGCGCCGGCCAGCTCGCCACGCTCGAAGCGCTGGGATTGGAGTGGGCACGGGAGGGTTAAGTGGTGGGGTAAGTTTATGGTTAAGCCGCTTCTGGTCCTGACATGAAGGTGCACGTTGATGGCATCTGAGGAAGAGCTGTTCGCGAACGTCGATGCGCTGCTGGAGGAGGAGCCGCATCTCCCGCCTCCGGCGGAGCGTGCCCGGCTGCGTGAGGCCGCTGGCATAACGCAGGCCCGCCTCGCCACCGCGTTGAAGACGACGACTCAGTCGGTGAAGAACTGGGAGAACGGCCGCTCGGAGCCGAAGTCGCCGCGCCTGGACGCCTACCAGCGGCTGCTGAACGGGTGGGCGGCGAAGCATCCTGCACACGGTGCAGACTCGGGTGCCGCAACGACATCGGCGATAGCGTCCCGTGAACCGGTCGCGTGCGAGGCGGAGTTGGCAGACGCTCCGCAGGTTGCCGTCGTTCCAGCCGCCGGGCCTGCAGCACGTCCCGTCACTGGGCCGTCTGCGGCATCGCGGCATCCGGTTGCGAGGGAGGCAGCTCGGCCTGTAGCCGATCCGCGGTTCCCGCACGGTCCGCTCGCCGTTTTGGACGGCAACGGCTCCGCGTACGGCGTCGACGGCATCGTGCTGGACTGCCCGGCCACCACGGTGGTGGAGCTCGTGGAATGGACGCTGCGCGAGTCCGGCCTCGGGGCGGCGAAGCTCAACCGCTACGGCAAGGACTCCGACCCGCTGATCGTGCTCACCGCGGCCGCGGCCGTGAAGCTCGGGCTGCCCGAGCGCCTGGAGGGCCACGAGCAGCGCCGCTCGTTGCGGCTGCCCGAGGACCACCCGGTCGTGAAGCAGGTGGCGAAGGCGAAGTGGCAGCTCACGCAGCGCGGGTTCGGGCCGTGGGCGCGGATCTACCGCAAGGCGCAGGGGCGCGAGCGGCAGTGCGTGCAGCTGGCGATCCTGTCGTGGGACGCCCTCGATGAGCGGGCCTGGCCCGGCGTTGCCGCCATGGAGCCGGCCGACGTCGCCCGCGTCCTGGGCGTGTACGCCCAGCGGGTCATCACCCCGCGCGGCTCGACGGCGGTCTCTGGGCTGGAGTTGATGACGGCGCTGCGCCCGCCGACGAAGCCGGAGCGCGATGCGCAGTCCGGGGACTGGGTCTCCGGCCACAATCCGGGCTCGCTCGGCACAGAGCCGATGGACCCGGCGCCGCCGGAGGCGACGGCCGAGCATCCCGTTGTAGTGAACTCCGGCTGGACGGGCGGGTTCCTCGACGAAGAGGCGTACCAGTGGGTGCGGCCGGTGGACTCGCTCAGCGATGAAGAGTGCATGCTGCCCTTCGCGGTCGGCCTGGATCTCAACACTGCGTTCCTCGCGGCTGCGGCCCGTCTGGTCGTCGGCCTCAGCGCGCCGGACCACTTCCACGCCCCGACGTTCAACCCGAAGATTCCTGGCTCGTGGCTGGTTGACCTGTCCCCCATCGAGCTGGACCCTCGTCTGCCCAGTCCGTTCACCCCGGATGGCAGCCGCCCAACAGGGCCTGCCTGGTACCAGACGCACACTGTTGCCTACGCCCAGGAGCTCGGATGCGACGTGGCTCCGGTCGAGGCGTTTCTGCGGCGCGAGAGGGGTGCGTATCTGGACCCGTGGCACGACCGGCTCAAGACCGCCTACGTCGACACCCTCGCCGACCTCGGTGTCACCAAGGACCTGGATGATGCGGCGTTCCTGGCCGCGATGGAGCAGCACAAGCAGTCCGACCCGGCGATGGCTGCGGTGCTCGCCGCGATCAAGGCGACCGTGAAGGGCGGTGTCGGCAAGTTGCGTGAGCGTCCGCAGGGCAAGTCCTACAGGGAGGGTGAGCGGTGGCCGGCCCTTCAGCGGCCGACCTGGCGCCCCGACATCCGCGCCGCCGTCATCTCCAAGGCCCGGGTCAATATGCACCGCAAGCTGCTGAACATGTCGAGGATGACCGGGCTGTTCCCGCTCGCCGTGTTGTCCGACTGCGTCGTCTACCCGAGCCCCGGCGACAGCCCGCTCGACTTCCTGCCCTATGCGGCGTCCGGCAAGCCGCAGCCGGGCAGTTTCCGTCTCGGCTCCACCCCTGGCCTGGCGAAGCTGGAGGGCGTTCAGTCGATGCTGTGGGCGGTTGACCTGATGGAGCAGGGCCTCAACCCGGCCCGCCACATCAAGGGCGGCGACGCTGTCCTCGAGGACGGGGAGTAAGCCGTGTCAGAGATCGACGACGCGATCGAGCGTTCCGAGAGGGAAGCCTTCACTCGCGAGCCACCCAAGACGCTCAAGGGGCAAATCGGCTACCTGCTCAAGCAGTTGGGCAGTGCCAGGGCCGTCGCGGCCGAGATCGGAGTGACCGCTGACTCCGTCAACCGCTACCGCCGCGGCGCCCGCAAACACGCCCGCGCCGACGTCGCCGTGAAGATCGACGACGCGGTGCGGGCCCGCTGGCAGCCGCAGGTCCGCAGGCGTCGGCAGAAGCAGGCTGCCACCGCGACCGGGGTCACGATCGAGACGAGGGCGCGTTTCGGGTACACCGCACCGGTCGGCACCACCGACGACGGACGCTTCAGGCGGCTGACCGTGCACCTCCCTGCGGCCTACGCGCAACGCCTGTTCGACGCCCGCAACGCCGGTGCCAATGATCAGGAGATGCGGGGGATCATCGCCGAGGGATTCAAGGAGATCTACTTCCAAGACGGCGGAGGCCGCGCCACGGGACTCTCCGACGTCACCCTCAACGACATCGACTACCTCGACCTCGACTACTGACCCGACACCAGCCGCGGGCCCTGGATCTGCTTGTGTGACTGGCTGAGCGCTTCAGAGGGCGGGGGCTGACACAAGGGCCTGCAATGGGAACGTGAAAGTGCGGGATTCTGCACTGACGCCGGTACCCGGTCGCGTCCCCCTGAGTGCCGCGCGCAGCCCAACATCCGGCAGTTGCACCGGTGGTGCGGTTACCGGCCGGCTCTCCTGCGCGGCAGGTCAGGCATGGCGTTGTGCCGCGTGCAGCGGCAGGGTCGTGAGCGGCCCGGTGGGGATCCACCACACATACCGCTCTACCGTGGTCCCCCGCGAGCTCGGAAAGCCGCCCGGAGCGGCCGGCACAGGCAAGGGCACGGTGGGGTTTTCTGTAGTGCGGAAACCGGATCCTGGCCGTATGTTCCCGCGCCCGCGATCTCCGTAGCGTCGAAGCATGACATCGCAGGACCAGGAGCACCAAGGAGAGGTCGCGGACATGATCACGCACGGCGTGGCAGAGGGACAGCCCATGCGCGGCGCAACCGCTGAGGCGTTGCGGCTGTCGTCGGTGACGAAGGTGTACGAGGGCGTGTCGAGGCCGGTGGCGGCGTTCGACGGGGTGTCTCTGGTCCTGGAATCCGCCACCTTCACCTCAGTGATGGGGCCGTCGGGTTCCGGCAAGAGCACGCTGCTGCAGTGCGCGGCCGGGCTCGACCGGCCGACCCGAGGGGCAGGTCTTCATCGGCGGCGAGGAGTTGCCCACCGGGGATGAGGCGGAGGTGACAAAGTTCCGGCGGACGCGCGTCAGTTTCGTGTTCCAGCAGTACAACCTGATTCCGTACCTGCCTGTGATGCAGAACGTACGGCTCCCGCAGCAGCTCGCCGGCCGGCGGGGCGGGCGCGAGGACTGCAGGGAACGGGCCGCGATCCTGGACCGGCTGGGCATCGCCGACCTGGCTGACCGGCTGCCCGCCGAGCTGTCCGGCGGGCAGCAGCAACGGGTGGCGATCGCGCGGGCGCTGGCCGCCCGGCCGGCAGTGCTGTTCGCCGACGAGTCGACCGGCGCGCTGGACACCGCCAGCGGACGGCAGATGCTGGGGCTGCTGCGCGAGAGCGTCGAGGAGTTCGGCCAGACAGTGGTGATGGTGACCCATGACCCAGTGGCGGCGTCCTATGCAGGGACGGTGCTGTTCCTGGGCGACGGCTCGCTGGTGGACCGGCTGCCAAACCCGACCGCGAAGGCGGTGTCCGACCGGATGGCACACCTGGACGGCCTGTCGGCCCGCCGGGGCCCGAGCACTCCCGCCACCGCGCACTGCGATCCGCGCCACCCGGGCGCTGCCGCAACCGCCTTGGGCGCCGGCGCCGCCCGCCCGCACTCCGTGAAGGGAGTCTGACTTGGCCACCGGACTGGCGATCGCCTCCGTACGGCACCGTCGCGGCGGCTTCGTCGCGAGCTTCCTGTCCGTCTTCCTCGGCGCGGCCATCGTGATGGCCTTCGCTGCGATGCTCGACACCGCCGGCGGCCCCGCGGTGGCCTCCGGCGACAGGACCGTGCTGACGATCATGGCCTCGGCAATCGGCGGCTGGGGCGCGATCATTGCGGCCTTCGCCGTCGGCACCACCCTGTCGGTGGCGGCCCGGCAGCGGGCCGGCGGACTGGCGCTGCTGCGGAGCGTCGGCGCCACTCCCGGCCAGGTGACCCGGCTCATCATGGGTGAGACGGCGCTGGTCGGTGTGGACGTCCCCGGGCAACTGGCGGCACCGGTGGAGTCGGCGGTGTACTTCGCGGTCAACGAGTGCCTGGCCAACGTGGTCAAGCACAGCCGGGCGCGACGTGCCTGGGTCGCCCTGAAACACGCTGCCGGTAGCCTGACCGTCGTGGTCGGCGACGACGGAGTGGGCGGCGCGGACCTCGGCTCGGGCACGGGCCTGCGCGGACTCGTGCGCCGCCTTGAGGTGTTCGACGGTGCCGTCACATTGCGGAGTCCGGTCGGCGGTCCGACCGAAGTGACCTTGGAGATGCGTTGCGCGTTGTCGTCGCCGAAGACCTCACCCTTCTCAGAGACGGCCTGACCCGGCTGCTCGCGGCCCACGACTTCGAGGTCGTCGCCGCGGTGGGCGACCCGGTCGCACTGGCGGCCGCGCTGGAGGACCAGCAGGTGGACCTGGCGATCGTGGACGTGCGGATGCCGCCGACCTACCGCAACGAAGGTCTGGTCGCCGCGATCGAGGCCCGCATCCGGCGCCCCGGACTGCCGGTACTGGTGCTCAGCCAGTACGTGGAGCAGCTGTACGCCCGCGAGTTGCTCAAATCCGGCGAGGGGGCGATCGGCTATCTGCTCAAGGACCGCGTGGCCGACGTGCCGAAGTTCATCGACGCCGTCCGGGAGGTCGCCGGCGGTGCGACCGTACTCGACCCGAAGGTGGTGGCCGCGATGGTCTCACGCCTCGACTCGCACGAACCGCTGACCCGGCTGACCCGGCGAGAGCGCGAGGTGCTGTCGCTGATGGCCCAGGGCCGGTCCAACGCTGGGATCGCCGCGGCGCTGGTGGTCACCGAGAACGCGGTCAGCAAGCACATCAACAGCATCTTCACCAAGCTCGAGCTGCCGATGGCGTCGGACGACAACCGGCAGGTGCTCGCGGTGCTGCAATATCTGCGCGATCCGCAGTGAGGGCCGGGCAACGCAACAGCTGCCCTCCCCGACCGCCCCTTGCAGCTCATCAAAGTGATGCGGTGTGCCGCCGGGTACTTGCTGACCGAGGTTTCGATTCCCACCCGTCAGCGCGGCTGTCGTTCGTGCCGATGCTCGTGGTTAACCGTCGCTGAGTCTGGCCTCAAGGCCGACTTAAAGATCGCCGACCGGTCTCTCAGAGATCGTTTTCAACGCACGCCGACGATTAGATTCGCCCCCGTGAGCCCCGAAGCAACCGCCCCTGATCCGTCCATGTACCCCGCCCTGTCCTCCTACTTGGCACAGACACCAGGGCTCGGGCATCACAGGACGGCCGGGTCGTCACGCCCAGAGGCCGGCCCGACCTGCTCGGTGCCGTCGGCCACCGCACCCGCCCGACCCCGTAAGACGGGCAAGAGGCGTCGCCGCAAGGGCGAACCGGACGAGCGGTGCCCCCACGCCGGCGCACCGGGACGGGGCGGCCCCGCACGACGCGTCCCGCTGCCGCGCTCGGGCTACGGGATCGCGGCCGTACTCGCCCTGGCAACCGCCTCGTTCCTGGCCCCGACGCACACCTCTACACCCAGCCGACCGCACACCGCAGCCCCACACCAGCCAGACGTGTCCAGCCTTCCGCACCCGCCCGCGAGCGCTCACGCGAGCCCACCGTCCTCGGCCGACAAACCCGCGCATCAATCCGCTCCCCCGGCGAACCCCGGCACGTCCAACCCACACACGAGCCCGGAGCCAGAAGACGGAGACCAGGATGTTCTCACTGTCGGCAGTACTGGCAGCGCAGTGGTCCGCATGCAGGGACAACTACGGCAACTAAGGCTCTACACAGGCCCCATGGACGGACACTACAGTCACGACGTCGCAGCTGCGGTGGCGCGCATGCAGCAGGCACAGGCCATCCCCGAACCTCTCGGCCGCTACGGACCAGCAACCCGCGCAGCGATCACCACCGCTGTCACCTGACCCCGGTTCTCCCCCCCACCCTCCACCGAAAGGTGACCCCATGCACCGAAAGGCCCTGCGCACATGCACGACCGCGGCTGCCGCCGCCGGCTGCGCCCTCACGTTCTGTGCTTCTCCCGCGCACACCTCCGTCATCTGGGACGGCGACGCCTCCCAGGGCACCGGCGTCTTCACCAACACACTGTGCGACAGCCCCGACAGTGTCACGACGGGCAACTGAAACGACGGACACGGCACGTTCTTCAAGTTCAACAAGCCCATCGGCACGGCGCGTTGTGAAGGACACGGCGTGCGCACCTCGACAGGCGAGTACACGTCCAGGAACAACAGCACGTACTGGTTCGGCTGGGACTCCATGACCAAGACCAGCAACGCACAGACCGTATACCCGTGGAAGTCCAACGGCACCAACGACCAGAACAGCCAGAACTATCCCGTCCTCATGAAGGTCGAGGAGGGGCGGCTCAAGGCCTGGTATGTCGCGCCCGGCGAGACCTGGATATCCATCGGTAGCACACCGTGGACCGAGGGTGCCTGGCACTCCGTCCGACTGGGCATCACCACCAACTCCGCGGGGCAGGGCACCCTGTCCGTGTACAAGGACGGGATTCGGTTCGCCTCCCGCACCGGGGCCCGAACCTGGGACGACGAGGGCAACAAGCCACGCTGGGGCACCTACTTCGGCACAGACACCAGCACCGCCTCCATCAACTGGGTCGCCGGCCTGAAGATGGGCACGTCCCAGGCGGACGTCGACTGAACGACACACCCGCCCGGTCCACACGAATCGCCGGCAGGAACCCGGCCGTTGTTGTCGTTCCGGTACCTCGTGCACATCGCGGTCCCGGCGAACGCGTGTGGGGCTCTCCCCGCGCCGGGGGGGGGGGGGGGGGGGGCCCCCCCCCCCCCCCCCAAACCCAACACCCCCCCCCCCCCCCCCCCGGCGCCAAGGCGGGGCAAAAAAAGAAAAAAAACAAGAAACCCACAACACCCCCCCCGACAAAAAGCGGGGGGGCGGCGAGAAGGG
>NZ_JBEOVM010000166.1:0-10284 GCF_040295505.1 Streptomyces sp. NPDC002790
GGGTCCGGGACGGAGCCCGCTGCTCAATCGCCGCAGGGGCTTGATCGGGTGACCCATTTCCAGCCCCGCCGGCGATTGAGGCGCGGGGTCCGGGGCGGAGCCCCGTGGCCGGAACGCCGGTGCTGCGCATCAGTCCGCGTCCAACGTCACCGTGAAGGAGAACCGGTCCCCCCGGTAGTGGATGACCGCCACATCAAGCACCCTGCCCGCCTCGTCGTACGTGACACCCGTGTAGTGCAGGATCGGACTGAGCAACGGCACTTCGAGGAGCCGCGCCGTCTCCGGATCCGCGAGCCGCGCCTGCACCGAGTCCGTGATCCGGCTGATCCGCACACCCACCACATCCCGCAGCACCTTCGTCATCGGCCACCGCTCCAGATCCGCGAGGTCGACGCGGGCGCCGAGGTCGGGCCGCAGATAGTTGCGCGCGTGGTTCGTCGGCTCGCCGGTCTTCTCGTCGCTGCGCAGCCGGTGGTACGTGGGGACGGCCCCCGCCTCCGGGAAGTGCTCGGCGAAGGCCACGGGGACCGGCACCGTGCCGTGGTCGAGCAGCCGCGTCGTCATGCCGGACTGCTGCGCGACGATCGCGTCGACCGAGCCCAACAGGCGTACCGGCGCACCCTGTTGGGCGTCCGGCTCGATGAACGTGCCGCGGCGCCTGTGCCGCGTGATGAGCCCCTCGTCCTCCAGTTCCTTCAGCGCCTGGCGCATGGTGAGCACGGAGACCCCGTAGTGCCCCGCGAGTTGCTCCTCGGTGGGCAGGCGCAGCGGGTCCTGCGGCGATCTTCCGAGTATCGAGGCGCGCAGGGACTGCGACACCTGATACCAGAGCGGCAATTTGCGGTTCAGGACGATCGAGTCCGGGGCGAATGACGTCACGGGTTATCCGTACCGGTCGTGGGGGGAGTGGTGCAATGCGGCGACCATGGGGTCCATCGGATCCGCCGGATCCATCCGCCGGATCTATCCGCGGAAGTGGCGTTCCAGGCCGCGCCACACATCGTCGTAGCCGCGCTGCAGATGTCCGGCGGTCGCGGCCTGCGGGGCGAGGGTGACGGGCCAGCGCGTCTCGAACATGAAGGCCAGGCCGTCGTCGACCTTCTGCGGCTTCAGCTCGGCGGCGCTCGCCTTGTCGAACGTCTCCCGGTCGGGGCCGTGCGCCGACATCATGTTGTGCAGCGAGCCGCCGCCCGGCACGAAGCCCTCGGCCTTGGCGTCGTACGCGCCGTCGATGAGCCCCATGTACTCGCTCATCACGTTCCGGTGGAAGTACGGCGGCCGGAACGTGTCCTCGCCCACCAGCCAGCGCGGCGCGAAGACGACGAAGTCGACACCCGCGAGGCCCGGGGTGTCGGACGGCGACGTGAGCACCGTGAAGATCGACGGGTCCGGGTGGTCGTACGAGATCGTGCCGATGACGTTGAAGCGGCGCAGGTCGTACACGTACGGGACGTGGTTGCCGTGCCAGGCGACGACGTCGAGCGGGGAGTGGTCGTATACGGCCGACCACAGGTTCCCGCAGAACTTGTTCACGACCTCCACCGGACGGTCGTCGTCCTCGTACGCGGCGACCGGCGCCCTGAAGTCCCGTGCGTTCGCCAGGCCGTTGGCGCCGATCGGGCCGAGGTCGGGCAGCTGGAACGGGGCGCCGTAGTTCTCGCACACGTACCCCCGCGCGGAGTCGTCGAGGAGCTCCACCCGGAAGCGGACGCCGCGCGGGACCAGCGCGACCTCGTCCGGCTCGACGGCGAGCTTCCCGAACTCCGTGTGCAGCAGCAGCCCGCCGTGTTCCGGAACGATCAGCAGTTCACCGTCCGCGTCGCTGAACACCCGGTCCTTCATGGGGGAGTTGGCGTGGTACAGGTGCACGGCCATGCCGGTGCGCTGCGTCGCGTCGCCGTTGCCGCCCAGTGTCCACAGGCCGGCCAGCCAGTCCGTGCCGGGTGCCGGCTCGGGCAGCGGGTTCCAGCGGCGGCGGTTGGGATCGGGGGCGGTCTCGGTGAACGGGGCCGTGCGCACCGCCCCGTTGTCGACACGGCTGAACTCCGGGTGCGCCGCCGACGGGCGGATCCGGTACAGCCACGAGCGGCGGTTGTGTGCCCGCGGCTCGGTGAATGCGGTGCCGCTGAGCTGCTCCGCGTACAGGCCGAGCGGCGCGCGCTGCGGCGAGTTGCGCCCCTCCGGCAGGGCCCCGGGCACGGCCTGTGAGCCGTGCTCGTTCCCGAAGCCGGAGAGGTAGGTCAGCCCCTCGGCGGTCTTGCGTACGTCCCCGCTCATCATCGCTCCCTGGTCCGTGAATCCTATGCAACACCGTAGGATTCGTGGGTGGGCGGCGCAAGACGTCACCGTCCGTCGTATGGCTGACGCGCGGCGGTACCAGCGGCCGAGCAGCGGCCGCAGAGGGTCCTCCCCGCGAGGGATCCGCCGATGTCAGCGGTCCTCTACCGTCCGGAACATGCCCACTTTCCCGTCCCTCCGCGCGGCCGCCGCGGCGCTGCTGACCTGCGCCCTGCTCGCCGGCGTCGCGGGCTGCGGGGGCGACGGCGGCGGACCGCGGCAGGTCGGCGAGGTCCTGGAGCACACCGACGCGGCCGGGCACCACTACCGCCGGGTCCCCGACGAGGGCGCACCCGAGATCGGCCTGATCGTGAAGCCGCGGACGGGCCCCGCGGGCGGCTGGGAGGTCCGTATCTGGGTACGGCACTTCCGCCTCAGCCCCCACGGCACCCCGACCCGCGCCGTCGAGGGCCGCGGTTACGCGCGCCTCTACCTCGACGGCCGCCACCTGGCCCGGCTGCGCGCCGTCGACTACCGCCTCCCCGGCACCCGCCTGCACCGCGGCACCCACCACCTCACCGCCCGCCTCTACGCCGACGACCACACGGTGTGGGCCGTCGCGAACAAGCCCGTCGAGGCCACCGCGGACCTGACGGCCTCACCGTAGGCTTGTTCCATGGCCCATCCAACGCCCTTGCGCCGCAAGCCCGTTCAGCGGCGCAGCGCCGAGCGCCTGGCCCGGATCCTCGACGCCTGCGCCGAACTCCTCGACGAGACGGGTTACGACGAGCTGAGCACCCGCGCCGTCGCGCACCGCGCCGAGGTCCCCATCGGCTCGGTCTACCGCTTCTTCGGCAACAAGCGGGCCCTGGTCGACGCGCTGGCCGAACGCAACCTCGACCGGTACGTGCGGCGGGTCACCGCGCGCCTCAGGGACGTCCCCGCCGGTGACTGGCGGGCCGCGATGGACTCCGTACTCGACGAGTACCTCGCGATGAAGCGCACGGCGCCGGGCTTCTCCCTGGTCGACTTCGGCACCCAGCTCCCCGTGGGCGCCCCCGACGCCGGCCCCAACCACCGCGTCGCCGACACCCTCACCGGCCTCCTCGCCCCACGCCTCGACCGCGTCCCGGACGTCGATCTGCGCCGCGCGTTCCTCGTCGCCGTCGAATCCGCCGACGCGCTGGTCCGGCTCGCGTTCCGCGTCGACCCGGAGCGCGGCGACGAGGCGATCATCGGAGAGGTACGGGAGCTGCTGCGGGCGTATCTGGCGCGCGTGCTCGACTGAACCGCCCGTGTGAACCGCTCGTGACCTGGAGTTTTGCGCTTATTGCTCGCGTGTCAACGCCTTGTTAACACTTGTTCGGCCCACCTAGCGTCTCGCTGGCTGCCTCCCCCACGGCGGCTGTTCGAAGGCGAACGTAGACGTGAGAGGGCCCCTCCCCATGCTGACCATCCTCGGTTTCGGCATGATCGCCACCTTCCTGGTGCTGATCATGATGAAAAAGGTGTCGCCGATCGCGGCGCTCGTGCTCATCCCGGCGCTGTTCTGCGTCCTGGTGGGCAAGGGCGCCAACCTCGGCGACTACGTGATCGCCGGCATCGGTGACCTGGCGCCCACCGCGGCCATGCTGATGTTCGCGATCGTCTACTTCGGCGTGATGATCGACGTCGGCCTCTTCGACCCGATCGTGCGCGGCATCCTGAAGTTCGCGAAGGCCGACCCCGTCCGCATCGTCGTCGGCACCGCCGTGCTCGCCGCGATCGTCTCGCTCGACGGCGACGGCTCCACCACCTTCATGATCACCGTCTCGGCGATGTACCCGCTGTACAAGCGCCTGAAGATGAGCCTCGTCGTGATGACGGGTGTCGCCGCGACCGCCAACGGCGTGATGAACACGCTGCCGTGGGGCGGCCCGACGGCCCGCGCCGCCACCGCGCTGAAGGTGGACGCCAGCGACATCTTCGTACCGATGATCCCGGCGCTCGGCGTGGGACTGCTCTTCGTGTTCGCCCTCTCGTACGTCCTCGGGCGCCGGGAGCGCAAGCGGCTCGGCTTCCTCTCCCTGGAAGAGGACGTCAAGGTCACCGAGACCGTCGAGGAGAAGGTGCTCGTCGGCGCGGGCGGCGGCAGCGGCAGCAAGGGCACCGGCGCCGCGTCCACCCCCTCGTACGAGAACGACGAGGGCGAGACGTTCTCCGGGCTCGACCCGAACCGGGCCACCCTGCGCCCCAGGCTCTACTGGTTCAACGCCCTGCTCACGGTGGGGCTGCTGGCCTCCATGATCATGGAACTGCTTCCGATCCCGGTGCTGTTCATGCTCGGCGCCGCGCTCGCGCTCTCGGTCAACTACCCGCACATGGCCGACCAGAAGGCGCGGATCGGCGCGCACGCAGAGAACGTCCTCAACGTCGCGGGCATGGTCTTCGCCGCCGCCGTCTTCACGGGCGTGCTCCAGGGCACCGGCATGGTCGACCACATGGCGAAGTGGGTCGTGGGCGGCATCCCGGACTGGATGGGCCCGCACATGGCACTCGTGACGGGCGTGCTGTCCATCCCCTTCACGTACTTCATGTCCAACGACGGCTTCTACTTCGGCATCCTGCCGGTGCTCGCCGAGGCCGGCAACGCGCACGGCGTCTCGACCCTCGAGATCGCCCGCGCCTCGCTCGCCGGACAGCCGCTGCACATGTCGAGTCCGCTGGTCCCGGCGGTCTACGTGCTGGTGGGCATGGCTAAGGTCGAGTTCGGCGACCACACCAAGTTCACCGTGAAATGGGCGGCGTTGACCGCGCTGGTCGTCCTCTGCGCCGGTCTGCTGTTCGGAATCGTGTGACCCGATGAATCCTGTGACCTCATGAGCCGTGCCTGGCTGCTCCGCCTCGTCATCGCCTTCAGCTTCGCGCAGGCGGCGGTGTCGATGGCGCGGCCCGCGGTCTCCTACCGGGCCCTCGCGCTGGGCGCCGACGAGCGTGCCGTCGGCGTCATCGCGGGGGTCTACGCGCTGCTCCCGCTGTTCGCCGCCGTGCCGCTCGGGCGGCGCACGGACCACGGCCGGTGCGCGCCGCTGCTCCCCGTGGGTGTGGTGCTCATCGCGGGCGGCTGCGCGATGAGCGGACTCGCGAACTCCCTTGCGGGGATGGCCGCCTGGAGCGGCGTGATGGGGCTCGGGCACCTGTGCTTCGTCATCGGTGCCCAGTCGATCGTGGCCCGGCAGTCCGCGCCCGAGGACCAGGACCGCAACTTCGGCCACTTCACCATCGGGGCCTCCCTCGGCCAGCTCGTCGGGCCGATCGCCGCGGGCGCCCTGATCGAGGGCCACGACATGGCGGGCACGAGCGCGCTCGCGCTCCTCGTGTCGGCGGGTGTCTGCGCGCTGGCCGTGACCTCGCTGTGGCGCATCGAGTCCCTTCGTACGCAGACGGGTTCGCGTGCGAAGGAGTCCTCCAGGGTCCCCGTGCACCGCATCCTGCGCACCCGCGGCGTGCCCGGCGGCATCTTCATCAGCCTCGCCGTCCTGTCGGCCACCGACATCCTCACGGCGTATCTGCCGGTGGTGGGCGAGCACCGGGGGATCGCGCCCGCGGTGATCGGCGTGCTGCTCAGCCTGCGCGCGGGCGCGACGGTCGCCTGCCGGCTGGTCATGACCCCGCTCATCAACTGGCTCGGCCGGACCACCCTGGTCGCCACCACGTGTCTGCTCGCGGCGCTGCTGTGCGTGGGCATCGCGCTGCCCGTGCCGGTGTGGGCGCTCGGCGCGATGCTGATCGTGCTGGGCTTCTGCCTCGGGGTGGGCCAGCCGCTCTCCATGACCACGGTCGTGCAGGCCGCCCCGGCGGAGGCCCGCTCCACCGCGCTGGCGCTCCGGCTGACCGGCAACCGTCTCGGCCAGGTCGCGGCCCCGGCCTCCGCGGGCCTGATCGCGGGCGTGGCGGGGACGGCGGCCCCGTTCGTGATGCTGGGCGGACTGCTGTTCGTGGCGGCGGGGCTCGGGGTCAGGGGTGGCGCCAAGCGCGGTGCCGAAGACGGTGCGGGGCAAGGGAGAGCATGGGCGCCCCGGCTGCGTCGGCGCGAGAAGGACCACCAGCGGCACTGACCCTCCACCGGGCACCCCTGGACCCTGGAAACTAGCGACGCTAGTTTGGATCGGCACGTACGTGACATCCCGCACTCGCTCAGGGAGTTGTGTCCATCATGGTCCGCGCCGCTGTACTGCCCGCCGTCGGTTCCCCGCTGGAGATCGCCGACATCGACCTGCCCGAACCGGGGCCCGGCCAGGTCCGGGTGCGACTCGCCGCCGCCGGGGTCTGCCACTCCGATCTGTCCCTGACCAACGGCACCATGCGGGTCCCGGTCCCCGCGGTCCTCGGTCACGAGGGCGCGGGGACCGTCGTCTCCGTCGGTGACGGTGTCACGCACGTGGTCCCCGGTGACGGTGTCGTCCTCAACTGGGCTCCCTCCTGCGGAAGTTGCCACGCCTGCGCGCTGGGCGAGGTCTGGCTGTGCGCCAACGCCCTCGCGGGCGCGGCGAACATCCACGCGAAGCGCGCGTCCGACGGCAGCGACCTCCACCCCGGCCTGAACGTCGCCGCGTTCGCCGAGGAGACCGTCGTCGCAGCGAACTGCGTGCTGCCGGTGCCGGACGGCGTCCCGCTCATCGACGCGGCCCTGCTCGGCTGCGCGGTGCTCACCGGGTACGGCGCCGTGCACCACTCCGCGCGCGTACGGGAGGGGGAGACGGTCGCGGTGTACGGCGTCGGTGGCGTCGGCCTCGCCACGCTCCAGGCCGCGCGCATCGCGGGCGCCTCGAAGATCATCGCGGTCGACGTGTCCCCGGAGAAGGAGGCGCTGGCGTGCGCGGCGGGCGCGACGGACTACGTGGTCGCCTCCGAGACGACCGCGCGCGAGATCCGCGGGCTCACGGACAAGCAGGGCGTCGACGTGGCGGTGGAGTGCGTCGGCCGCGCCGTCACGATCCGTACCGCCTGGGAGTCCACCCGGCGCGGCGGCCGCACCACCGTCGTCGGCATCGGCGGCAAGGACCAGCAGGTCACCTTCAACGCCCTGGAGATCTTCCACTGGGGCCGCACGCTGTCCGGTTGCGTCTACGGCAACTGCGACCCGGCGGTCGACCTTCCGGTGCTCGCCGAGCACATCCGCGCGGGCCGCCTCGACCTGAGCACGCTGGTGACCGAGCGGATCGTCCTGGAGGGGATCCCGGCGGCGTTCGACAACATGGTGGCGGGCAAGGGCGGACGGGCGCTGGTTGTGTTCTAGGGCGTGTTTCGAAAGTAGCGTCGTCCGCCCGCGAGGCAGACGGGACTTTCGAAACACGCCCTAGGGGTGCCGCGGCGATGAGTTCTCGACTCGCGGCCGGTCTGTAGGAGGAGAACCCTGATACAGGCCGGCCCGCCGGCACCGGAACGGGAACCAGGAGGCACACCATGTCCGAGACCGCCCAGAAGATCCGCCCCTGTCTGTGGTTCGACGGCAAGTCCGAGGAAGCGGCCGGCTTCTACGTCTCGCTGTTCCCCGGCACCGACTCCAAGATCCTGGACGTCCAGCACTTCGGCGACAAGGAGTCGCAGGAGCCCGGCTCGGGCGTCATCGTGTCGTTCCGCATCGCGGGCTCCGAGTACCAAGGGCTGGACGGCGGGCCCGAGTTCAAGTTCAACGAGGCGGTCTCGCTCACCGTCGACTGCGCCGACCAGGCCGAGGTCGACCGGCTCTGGGACCGGCTCACGGCGGACGGCGGCGAGCCGGGGCCGTGCGGCTGGTGCAAGGACAAGTACGGCCTGTCCTGGCAGATCGTGCCGCGCCGCCTCACCGAGCTCCTCGCGGACCCCGACAAGGATCGGGCGGGTCGGGTCCTCGCCGCGATGATGAAAATGGGCAAGATCGACGTGTCAGCCCTCGAGTCGGCCTGACCTCTTCAAGCCCCTGCGGGCGAGCAAATCAAGCCCCGCCGGCGATTGAGGCGCGGGGTCCGGGGCGGAGCCCCGCGGCCTCGGCCACGGAGCCGCCTGCTCGATCGCCGCAGGGGCTTGATCGGGTCAACCAGGAATGTTGTCGAACGGAGCCGTCAACTGGCGGAGCAACCCTGCCAGTTCCCCCCGCTGCGCCCGCGACAACTCCGCCAGAATCGCCCGCTCCTGATCAAGCAACCCGGCCAACGCCTGATCACCCCGATCACACCCCTCGTCCGTGAGCCGGACAAGAACACCACGGCGATCGCTGGGATCCGGCAACCGCTCGACGAGGCCCTTCTTGGCCAGCCGGTCGATACGGTTGGTCATCGTCCCGGACGTCACCAGCGTCTGCGTGAGCAACTGCCCCGGCGAGAGCTGATACGGGGTGCCCGCACGCCGCAGCGCCGTCAGCACGTCGAACTCCCACGGCTCAAGGTTGTGCTCGGAGAAGGCCAGGCGACGGGCCCGGTCCAGATGGCGCGCGAGCCTGCTGACCCGACTGAGCACCTCAAGGGGCTCCACGTCGAGGTCGGGGCGCTCTCGGCGCCACGCTGAGACCAGACGGTCGACCTCGTCCTCCATGACGATCAGTGTAGGGGGTGTGTCGACATGAAGTCTCTTGAGGTCGACTATCTTGACATCGAGATACTCGCGGTCGACGCTTGACGGTATGACACCTGCACCCTCCTGGGACCCCCGGCAGTACCTCCGGCACGCTGGCCATCGCGGCCGCCCCTTCGTCGACCTGCTCGCCCGCGTCCCCGCCCTACCGGGGGACCCCGCCCGCATCGCCGACCTCGGCTGCGGCCCCGGCAACGTCACGACACTGCTCGCCGAACGCTGGCCCACCGCCCGCATCACCGGCTACGACAACTCGCCGCAGATGCTGGAGCAGGCCGCCGCCCACGCGAGCGATCGCCTCGACTTCGCGTACGCGGACGCGGCCGACTGGGCGCCCACGGAGACGTACGACCTGCTGCTGTCGAACGCGACGCTGCAATGGGTCCCGGACCACGCCGACGCGTTCCCCCGGTGGATCGACGCAGTGGCCCCCGGCGGCACGTTCGCCTTCCAGGTGCCCGGCAACTTCGACGCGCCCAGCCACGTCCTGATGCGGGAGCTGGCGGAATCCGCCCACTGGAAGGGCCGGCTGGCCGGAGTACTGCGCCACGGGGACGCGGTGCTCACGCCTGCGGCCTACCTGGAGCGGCTCGCCGGCCTCGGCTGCGAGGTCGACGCCTGGGAGACGACATACCTGCACCTCCTGGAGGGCCCCGACCCCGTCCTCGACTGGGTCAAGGGCACCGGCCTGCGCCCGGTCCTGACCGCACTCGCGGACGACCCGGAGGCGCGGGACGCTTTCGTCGCCGAGTACCGAGATCTGCTCCGCGCGGCGTATCCGGCGACGGAGCACGGCACGGTGCTGCCGTTCCGGCGGATCTTCGTGGTGGCGACCCGCTCATGACACTGGTCGGGGTCGACCATGTGCAACTCGCGGCGCCGCCCGGCAGCGAGGTCGCGCTGCGGGCCTTCTACGTCGACGTCCTCGGCATGACCGAAACCCCCAAGCCGCCGGGGCTCGCGGGGCGGGGCGGGTGCTGGTTCCAGTCCGGAGCGGTCCGGCTCCACCTGGGCGTCGACCGCGACTTCCGCCCCGCGAGGAAGGCGCACCCGGGGCTCCTGGTCCGCGACATCGCGGCGCTCGCGAACCGGCTCGCGGGGCACGGCATCGACGTCGACTGGGACGACCTGCTGCCGGGGCGCCGCCGCTTCTACTGCACGGACCCGGTAGGCAACCGCCTGGAGTTCCTTCCTTTAAGCCCCGCCGGCGATTGAGGCGCACTCAAGCCCCTGCGGCGATTGAGCAGCGGGGTCCGGGGTGGAGCCGCGCGAGCCCGGCCACGGCGCCGCTGCCCAAAAGATGGGGGGGCCGCCCCCGGCCCCCGGGGGGCTGGGGCCGGGGGCGGGGCGGGGGGGGGAGGAAGGGAGATGGCCGCCGCTGAGAGCAGAGGGCGAACGGGGGCGGCCCGCGACAGC
>NZ_JBEOVM010000167.1:0-10248 GCF_040295505.1 Streptomyces sp. NPDC002790
CTTCAGCCTAGCACCGACGTGCTCGCGCGGCCAGCGTCGGGGTTGCGGTTGCCGGGCTCCGCCCCGGACCCCGCTGCTCAATCGCCACAGGGGCTTGATATTGCCGAACCGGGCGTCAGGGAGCCGTCAGTTGGCTCCCGCCAGCTTCTCCGCGTAGGCGCTCCACCACTCCCCCGCCTTCGGACCCCCCTTGCACGTGCCGTCCGACTCTCCCGGGCGTTTGATCCACAGGTAGGCCTTCACCTGAGGGTCACCGGTCTTGGTGGTGGGCTCCTCGCCGAGTGCCCGCCCGGGCGGATTGCACCAGCGCTCGTCCGCCGCGCCCCCCGTGTACGGCCCGTTGCCATTGCGGCTCGTGTCGACGACGAACGGCTTGTTGCCGATCTTCGCCGAGAGCTCCTTGCCGTACTTGACCGAGTCCTCGGTGGTGTAGAAGTTCGACACGTTGACCGAGAAGCCGTCGGTCTGGTCGACGCCCGACCACTTCAGCGGCTCGTAGATCTGGTCGGGCTTGCCCCAGCCCGCGTTGCCCGCGTCGAGGTAGACCTTCGTGTCCTTCAGCGACTTGAACTTGGCGATGGCGCCCTTGAGCAGGTCGTAGCGCTCCTCGTGGAACTGCTCCGGTGTGCAGTTGTCCACCATGTGCTGCACCGCGTCCGGCTCCAGGATCACCGTCGCGGGGCGGTCCCCGATGCCCTCGGCGACCTGGTCGATGAACTCCCGGTACGCGTTCCCGTCCGCCGCGCCGCCGCCCGAGTACTGGCCGCAGTCGCGGTGCGGGATGTTGTAGACGACCAGCAGCGCGTCCCTGTTCGCCTTCTGCGCGGCCTCGGTGAAGCCGCGCGCCTGGTCCCTCGCGTTCTCCGGCAACAGCCATTCACCGCTGGGCTGTTCGGCGATCTTGCGGACCTTCGCGGCCTCGTCGTCCTTGCCGTCCTTCGCCAACTCCGCCACGGCCTTCGCGGCCTTGCTGTCGGGGTTGACCCAGAACGGGTCCGCGCCCTTGGGCTGCTGCTTCACAGGATCCGTCGACCCGTCCCCCTCGTTCTTGTCCCCGCCGCCGGAGGAACAGGCGGACATGAGCAGCGCCGCCCCCACGACGACCGCTCCAGCCCTCATTTTCCGGTACATCCACTCCCCCTTGGGTGCACTGCCTGGCTCTCAATCCTGGCATACACCCCTGTCGCGCCACGAGCGCGTGCGCCGCTTGTCAAGGACCTGTTACAGCGGGCAGGGCTCGGGTAGGCGGCGACCAGGAACACTCCGATACGCGGAGTGGAAAGGGGCGCACCTTGTCCGATGAGACGAGTGAACTGCGCCTGGCAGTTGCCCTGCTGGAGTATGCGGAGATCTTCCGTGACGCTTTCGACCCGCCGCGCTATCTGCGACGGCTGACCGAACACTGCGTGGACCTGCTCGGCGCCCTGGGCGCGGCCGTGCTCCTCGCCAGCCCGTACTGCCCCACCCCGGCCGGCCACCGAGGCCAGTATCCCGACACAGTCGGGGGGGGGAGTTTGGTGGCCGCGGACAGTCCCGTGAGCCCGGCGCACGACACCCTGCGCACCGGCCTGGCCGTGGCCCCCGTGAACCTGAACTCCGCGCACTCCGTGGCACGTTGGCCCGCGTTCACCGCCATCGCCCGCCGCGGCGGGATCGCCTCCGCCTACGCGGTTCCGCTGCGCGAGGCCGACGATCTGGTGGGGGCGCTCACCGTCTTCCAGACCGAACCAGCCGCACACAAAGGTGAGTTCGCGATCGCCCAGGTGCTCGCCGACGCCGCCACCACCGGGCTGCACAATCACCGTGTGCACGCCCGGTACCAGGATCTGACCGAGCAGTTGGGCGTGGCGCTCGCCAGCCGGGTGCGGATCGAGCAGGCGAAGGGCATGCTCGCCGAGCGCTGGGCGACCGCTCCGGATACCGCGTTCACGGCACTGAGACGGTACGCCCGCTCGAACCGGCTGCCGCTCGACCAGGTCGCGCGCGCCGTGATCCGCCGCACGCTGCCCGACGAACAGGTCAGGCCCGAACCGACGTGAACCCTCGACCGCACCCTGTGCCGATCCACCCAATCGCTCTAAAGTCGTGATGAGCGGCCCCAGTCCTCGGCCGGTCCGATCCAACCAACGGACCACCAATACCTCCCGTGCCTGGGCCGGGCCCTCCCGCAGCCCGCCGCCCGCGCGGTAGAGGACCGGTCCGGCCGGCGGCTCCGGGGGGAGCGGCTACCGGCCGGACCAGGTGGGGCGGCGCTCGGCACTCAACTCGCCTTCTGGGACGCGCTGTCCACGTCCGACCGGGACACGTTCGACCGGGACACGTCCGACAGGTACGCGGACACGATGACGTTCGCGGAGTACGTGCCCGAGGCCTTGTCGAAGCTGCCGCCGCAGGTGATCAGGCGGAGTTCCGCACGCTCGGCCTCGTGCGACCCGTACGCCTCGGCCGGGTCGAAGTTCTCGCGGGAGAGCACCCGGACGTCGTCGACGGTGAACTCGGCGACGGAGCCGTCGGCCCGCGTCACGCGCACCGTGTCGCCGGGCTCGGCCTCGCTGAGGTGGTAGAAGACGGCGGGCCTGCTCTCGGTGTCGACGTGCCCGACGAACAGCGAGGTGCCCCGCTCCCCCGGCTTCACGCCGTCTCCGTACCAGCCGACGACGCCGGCCCGCGCGTACGACGGCGGGTCGATGCCGCCGCTCCCGTCCAGGCCTCGGGCCACGACGGGCGCCTGGACGCGCAGCGCCGGGATGTCGACGCGGCGTGGCTGCGCGCCCTCGTCCGGCTGGTGGGCGGCCGGCAGGTCGACGTCCGACGGCCGGCCGACGGCGGCCGCGTCCCCGGTCGTCGGCGAGGACAGGTTGAGGTCGGTGGCGCCGTGGCCCCACAGCCACAGGCCGAGCAGCAGCACCACCCAGGCGACCCCTGTGAGGAGCCGCCCGGCGCCTTGCGACCGGTCACTCATGGCGGGTTCAGCGCCTCGTCGGCGAACCGGGTGACCTGCGGCGGCGCACGCTGCGGACGGCCACGGCGACGGCGGCGACCGCGGCGAGGCCGAGCCCGATGAGGGCGTGCCGGGTGCCGGGGCCCTCGCTGGGCGCTGCCGTGGAGGGCCGGTGGACGGCGAGGGCCTGCCGTTCGGCGGTGCCGCCGCCGCCCGCGTGCACGGGGGCGGTCGGGGACGGTGTGGGCGAGGCGTCGGCGGCGGATCCGTCGAGGACGCGGAGGGTGCCGGTGACCTTGCCCTCGACGCCGTCGCAGGTCACCGAGACCGAGTAGGCATCGGGCCCGGCGGAGGACTTCACGCGGGCCTCCGCGAACAGGGTGGGGTCGTCGGCGGAGGGCGCGAGCCGGGCCGGTGACACGAAGGCCGCGGAACTGGCGCTGCCCGTGGTGCCCTCGCAGCCGGTCACCCGCAGGTCGACCTCGGTGCCCGCGGGCGCGTCCCGTGGTGTGACGGTGATCGTTCCACCGCCTTCGGCGGCCTGGGCCGCGGTGGCCGGTGCGGTCACCAGGACGACCGCCCCCGCGATACCGACAGCAAGCAGTCCTGCACGCATCGTGAACCTCCTCCAGTCAGGCTCACGCCTGCGGCCGCGTTCCGCATCCCGGGAGACTCCCGTGGCAGGTCACACCTGGCGGGGCGGGTGCATACGATGGCGGTCAGTCGATCGAGCGCCGAGGAGTCCGCACACATGGCAGAGCCCAAGCCCATCGCATCGTGGCTGACCGACATGGACGGGGTCCTCATGCACGAGGGGGTGCCGATCCCGGGCGCGGACGCGTTCATCAAGAAGCTGCGGGACTCCGGCAAGCCGTTCCTCGTCCTGACGAACAATTCCATGTACACGGCCCGTGACCTGCACGCCCGTCTGAACCGGATCGGCCTGGAAGTCCCGATCGAGAACATCTGGACGTCCGCGCTCGCCACCGCCCGGTTCGTCGACAGCCAGCGGCCGAACGGCACGGCGTATGTGATCGGCGAGGCGGGTCTGACGACGGCGCTGCACGAGGTCGGCTACATCCTCAGCGACTCGGACCCCGACTTCGTGATCCTCGGGGAGACCCGTACGTATTCGTTCGAGGCGCTCACCAAGGCGATCCGGCTGATCAACGGCGGGGCCCGGTTCATCGCCACCAACCCCGACAACACCGGCCCCTCCACGGAGGGTGTGCTGCCGGCGACGGGTTCGGTGGCGGCGCTGATCACCAAGGCGACCGGCAAGGACCCGTACTTCGTCGGGAAGCCGAATCCGCTGATGATGCGGACAGGGCTCAACGCGATCGGGGCGCACTCGGAGTCCAGCGCCATGATCGGCGACCGGATGGACACGGACGTGCTGGCGGGCCTGGAGGCCGGGATGACGACGTATCTCGTCCTGACCGGGCTCACCGCCAAGTCGGACATCGACCGCTTCCCGTTCCGGCCGACCAAGGTGGTCGACTCGATCGCGGACCTCGTCGACCTGGTCTGACACCGGCCTCTCAGCTGCCGGTCGCCGTCTTCCAGTCGTCCACGTACGTCTGGAGGTTCTTGGCGATGTCGTTCCAGTCCGGCTCGAAGATCTGCACGCCGTCCATGATCTTGGCGAGTTCGACGGCGTTGGCGTCGGTGGCCTTCACGTCGGCGCGCGGCGAGAAGCCGCCGCCGACGGAGCTGACCTGCTTCTGCTGCTCCGCGTCGAGCATGAAGTCCAGGAACTTCTTGCCGTTGGCGGTGTGCGGGGCGTTCTTCACGAGGCCGCCCGCGTACGGCAGAGCAAAGGAAGTCGGCTTCCCCGAGCCCTTCTTCGGGAACCAGATGCCGAGGTTCGGCATGTCCTTGGACTGGGCGTAGTTCATCTGCACGTCCCCGTTGGCGGCGAGGAGTTCGCCCTTGTCGACCTTGGGCGCGAGCTTGCCGGTGGAGGCGGACGGGCCGACGTTGTTGGCCTGGAGCCTCTTCAGGTAGGCCATGGCCTGTTCCTTGCCGCCGAAGTCGTGCATGGCCTTGACCAGCAGGGCGGTGCCGTCGCCCGCGATGCCGGGCGTGGAGTACTGGAGCTTGTTCTTGTACTTCGCGTCGAGGAGCTGCTCCCACGTGGTGGGCGCCTGCTGCTTCAGCTCCTTCTTGTTGTAGATGAAGCCGAAGTAGTTGTTCACGACGGACGTCCAGGTGCCATTCGCCGCCTTGTCGGCGCCGTCGACCTGGTCCGAGCCCTTGGGCGCGTACTTCGCCAACAGGCCCTTGCTGTCGGCCTGTTGGATGAACGGCGGGAGCGTCACGAGGACGTCGGCCTGGGTGTTGACCTTCTCGCGGACGGCGCGCTGCACCATCTCGCCGGAGCCGCCCTCCACGTAGTCGACCTTGATGCCGGTCTTCTTGGTGAAGTCCTTGAAGACCTTGTCGTACCAGCCGTCGCCGTTCTCGCCCTTGAGGCCGTCGGCGCTGTAGACGGTGACGGTCTTCTCGTCGGACGCGGCGGAGCTGCCGCCGCAGCCGGTCAGGGTCGCGGCGAGGGCGAGAGCGCCGGTGGCGGCGGCGACGGTGGTGAGCGTGTGCTTGCGCATGGCGTGATGAACTCCGTTGCTACGTATGGGACTTCAGCGAGGTCTACAGCGGGGTCTTCAGCGGTACGAGGCCTTGGTGCGGATCCGCGACATGGCCAGCAGGACGAGCAGCGTGGCGGCCATCAGGACCACCGCGATAGCGGAGCCGGTGAAGAGGGAGCCGCGGTCGGTGGTCGCGTAGATCTGCACCGGGAGCGGCATCCAGTTCGGCGGGTAGAGCATCATCGTGGCGCTCAACTCGCCCATGGACAGGGCGAAGCAGAGGCCCGCGGCGGCGTTCAGGGAGGGCAGAAGCAGTGGCAGCTTCACCTTCCACAGGACGTACGCGGGGCGGGCGCCCAGCGAGGCCGCGGCCTGTTCGTAGGAGGGGTCGAGGCGCTGGAGGGCGGCGGACACCGACTGGTAGGCGAAGGCCGTGACCAGGATCGTGTGGGCGATGATCACGATCCAGCGGGTGCCGTTGAGCAGCATCGGCGGCCGGCTGAACGCGACGAGGACCGCGAGGCCGACGACCACGGACGGCACGGCGACCGGAAGCACGAACAGGGCGTCCAGCACGCGGCGTCCGCGCTTGTTCAGCGTGGCGGCGGCGAGCGCGGCCCAGCCGCCGACGACCAGCGCGAGCACGCTCGCGGTGACGGCCGTGACCAGGCTGGTGGTCAGGGCGGTGAGGGAGTCGCCGCTGGTGGCGGCCTCGTAGCGGCCGCCGGTGAGGCCGGAGGGCAGGGCGCCGGACCAGTTCGTGGCGAAGGACGCGGCGAGGACGACGAGAAGCGGCAGGGCGAACAGCGGCAGGAAGAGGACGAAGAAGAGGCCCCAGGCGCCCCACTTGCCGGCCTTGCTATGTACGAGCACGGCGGCTCACCACCCGGTACAGGCCGTAAAGGCTCACGGAGACAAGGACGTTGACGACCGCGACGACGCATGCGCCCGGGTAGTCGGATTCGAGGATCGCCTTGCTGTAGACGAGGGTCGGCAGCGTCGTGACGCCCTTGGCGCCGGTGAACAGGACGATCCCGAACTCGTTGAGGCACAGGACGAGGACCAGCGAGCCACCGGCGGCGAGCGCCGGCAGTGCCTCCGGCAGGATCACCTGCCGCACGATCCGGGCGGGCCGCGCCCCGAGCGACGCGGCGACCTCCAGCTGTCCCGTGTCGACCTGCGAGAACGCGGCGAGCAGCGGGCGCATCACGAACGGCGTGAAGTAGGTGATCTCGGCGAGCAGCACGCCCCACGGCGTGGCCAGGAACTGGAAGGGGCCGGTTGCGGCGCCTGTGACGTCCGTCCACACCCCGTTGGCCATGCCCACCTGCCCGTACACGAACAGCAGGGCGAGCGTGATCAGGAAGGAGGGGAAGGACAGGAAGACGTCGATGAAGCGGGCGACGGCCTTCGCGCCGGGGAACGGCACGAACGCGACGATCAGCGCGAGCGCGAAGCCGAGGACGAGACAGCCGACCGTGGACCCGACGGCGAGCCACACCGTCGTGCCGAGCGCCTCGCGGAACGCGGACGACGCGAAGACATCGGCGTACGGCTTCAGGGATGTGCCGCCGGTGTCGGGGGTGAGCGACTGCTGGACGACGAGGAAGAGCGGGTAGAGGAAGACGACCGCGAGGGCGGCGACGGGCGGCAGGGCCCAGATCATGCGCGGCAGCCGCCGCTGTGGGCAGGTGTTCCGCACGGCGGAACGGGTGGGCACAGTCCCCGGTGCCGGTTCACGTTCCTTGAGGCCCGGGACGGTACTAGCCATCGGTCACCCCTGCGGAGAGCAGCACCGCATCGTCCGGCGCGAAGTGCAGGGTGACCCGGTCGCCGAGCACGGGCGGGTCACGCAGCTCGCGCAGGTCCGCCTTGACCTGATGGCCGTCGACGTCGACGTGCAGGCGGTGGGTGGAGCCACGCCACTGGACCTCGGAGACCTTGCCCGTAAGGGAGTTGGGGCCTTCGCCGAGGCCGACGAGGTGCGGGCGGACGCACAGCGTGGCGGTGGAGCCGATGGCGGCATCCGGGGTCGGGAGCTTCAGCTCGGCACCTCCCAGCGATACGGAGCCCGAACCCACCGTCACCGGGAGGAGGTTGGCGTTGCCGACGAAGGAGGCGGTGAACTCGGTGCGCGGGCGCCGGTACAGGTCCTGCGGCGTGCCGACGTCCTGGAGGCGGGCCTTGTCCATGACGGCGATGCGGTCGGCGAGGGTGAGCGCCTCGACCTGGTCGTGGGTGACGTACAGGATCGAGACGTCGGGCAACTCGCGGTGCAGCCGCGCGAGTTCGGCGAGCATGCCGGAGCGGAGTGTCGCGTCGAGCGCGGACAGCGGCTCGTCGAGGAGCAGCACGCCGGGCCGGACGGCGAGGGCGCGCGCGATGGCGACGCGCTGCTGCTGGCCGCCGGAGAGTTCGCGCGGGTACCGCTTGGCGTAGGAGGCCATGCCGGTCAGTTCGAGGGCTTCGGCGACGCGGCCGGGTATCTCACCCTTCGGCACCCTCTGGGCCTTCATCCCGAACGCGACGTTGTCCTCGACGCGCAGGTGCGGGAAGAGCGCGTAACTCTGCACGACCATGCCGATGCCGCGCCGGTGCGGCGGCAGGTCGGTGACGTCGCGGCCGCCGAGGAACACCCTCCCGGACGCGGGCCGCACGAACCCGGCGACGGCGCGCAGCGCGGTGGTCTTCCCCGAGCCCGAGGGGCCGAGGAGGGCCATCACCTCGCCGGGCTCGACGGTCAGGTCGAGGGAGTCGAGAACGGTGGTGCCGCCGTACGCGACCGACACCCGGTCGAACCGGATGCCGCTCAGCTTCTGGTCGTTGTCTCTCACGGCGGCCACGCTCCCGGCGGCGGGTGTCCCGCGCGGAGCGGCGCGGCAACGGGACGGTGAACGGGCACCCAAGGTTGGACCAGACCCGTTACCGTTCTGTTATTTCTGGAGGAGGGAGAGGGGAGCCGTGGGTAATTACCAGCTGTCCGAGCCCAGACGCGCGGTGAACGAGAAGCGGTCCCCGCGGTAGAGCGTCCGCACCCGCTCCGTGGCGCGGCGCCCGGTGTCGTACGAGATCCGGTGGATGAGCAGCATCGGCAGCGCGGGCGGCGTGCCGATGAGCAGGGCCTCGCGCGGGGTCGCGAGCACCGTCTCGATGCGCTCGTCGGCCGAGCCGAACTCGATGTCGAGGCGGTCGTGGACGTAGGAGTAGAACGAGGAGTCGGGGTCGAACTCGGCGTCGAGTCGCGGCGCCCGGGCCACGGGCACGTAGGTCGACTCAAGGCCCACGCGCTCGTCGTCGGCGAGCAGTACGCGTTCCATGTGCCAGACGGGTTCGGCCCGTTCGAGGCCGATCTCGGCGGCGAGCGCGGGCGGGCACGGGAAGCGTTCGAGGCCGATGAGGGTGCGACCCGGGCGCCGGCCCTGTCGGCGGACTCCTTCGGTGTACGAGGCGAGGGACAGCGGCTGCGCCAGCTTCGGGCCGGCGACGACGGTGCCCCTGCCGTGCCGCCGCAGCCGCCCTTCGAGCAGCAGCTCGCGCAGGGCCTGCCGCACGGTTTCGCGGGCCACTTCGTAGCGCAGGGCGAGTTCGCGCTCGGCGGGGAGGGCCTCCCCTTCACTCAACTCGCTGAGCAGCGCGGCGATTTGGGCCTTGACGGCGTAGTACTTCGGGATGCGTCCGTGCTCGGGGATGCCGTCGCGCACGGGGGCGCCGGGGGCCTGGTCGTTCGGGTAGTCCACGCGGGGATGGTCGCAGATGCGGGTGAACACCTGTCTTGCGTCCCCTTGGGCCCTGGCTCAGCGTCCGCCGACGCGGAGCCGTCGGGCTCCCACCACGAGGGTCGCGCCGGCGAGGAGGAGGGTGCCGGCCGCGACCCCCAGTCCGAGCAGGGCGCGCGGGCCCGTCCGGGCGAGCTCGCCCGCTTCGTCCGCGAGGGTCGAACCCGGACCCGCGGACTCTTCAATGGCGAACGGATAGTCGTCGGACTCTCCCACCCAGTCGCCGTCGTCGTCCTTGCGCCGGACGAGCGCGGCGTTGGCGACGACGTCGTCGGGGCGGGTGTCGTCGGCGAACGCGAGGCGGACGTCGACGGTGACCGTGTCGCCCGCGCCGACCGAGAACCCGGGGAAGCCGTCGAAGACGCCGATGTTCTCGTCCCGGGCGGTCCGCTCGACGGTCACGGGGCGCCAGCGGCCCGCGTCGCGGAACTCCAGCGCGATGTGCTTCGGCGTCAGTTTCCGGTCCTCGTCGACCAGTACGAGGACGGGGTGGAGGTCGGCGCAGCGGGCGGTGGTGGTGTTGGTGAGGTCGAGCGAGAAGTGCCGGGGGGCGTCGCCGGGGTGGTAGGTGGCGGGGCCCTCGTCGATGCGGGTGTCGATGGGGAAGTCGCCGCGGTTCGCTGCCGCGCAGGCTTGGGTGCCGGTGTCGGCGGTGGCCTCGTTCGGGGGGCCGAGGGCGGTGAGAGCGGAGGTGGTGAGGGTGATGGCGGCGAGGGCGAGCGGGCGGCGCGGTCGCATGAAGGCCCTTCACTGTTCGCGGAGTTGACGACAGTCGTGAGCCGACACCTTTCCATCGCGGTTCGGCGGGGCGTGGGTTGGCCGGTCACGCCGCGCCGCGCGATTCCCTCGATCGGCCCAGCCGCCCGGCCCCCGGCACCGGCGTTACGGCCCCGGGGCTCCGCCCCGGACCCCGCGCCTCAAACGCCGGCGGGGCTGGAAAGAT
>NZ_JBEOVM010000168.1:0-9869 GCF_040295505.1 Streptomyces sp. NPDC002790
CTCGACCTGGTGGGCCTGGACCCGAAGGTGTTCGGCGAGCGCTACCCCGAGCAGCTCTCCGGCGGGCAGCGCCAGCGGGTGGGCGTGGCACGGGCACAGACCTGTGTGGCGCCACGGCCTTCGCCGTTCCCTGCCACTTCCCTGCCGCTTCCCCGTCACCTTCTGAAGCCCCAACTGCCCTATCTGTGCCGTTTGTTGAACTCTTGTTGCCGATTTCCCCGGGAACTTCTGCCGCAACCCTTGACGTCGAATTCACCTACCTGAAGCATGCGTCGCCAGTGGAGCGCTCCCACACCCCCCACCGTTCACTTCATGAACCAGGAGAGCCGCTGTGACTCGCTTCCCCCTGCCCATGTCACGCCGCAAAGTTCTCGGTGCGGCCGCGGCCGTCGGCGTGGCACTGCCCGCCCTCGGCGCGATGGCGGCGTCCGCCGCCCCGGCCGAGAAGTCCGGCACGCCGACGAAGTCCGGCAAGACCCTCGCCGCCGGTGGCGACCTCGGGCCCAACGTCATCGTGTTCGACCCGGCCACGCCCGGCATCCAGGCCAAGCTGGACGAGATCTTCAAGCAGCAGGAGTCCGCGCAGTTCGCCGAAGGGCGCTACCAACTGCTCTTCAAGCCCGGCACGTACAGCGGCCTCAACGCCCAACTCGGCTTCTACACCTCGATAGCGGGCCTCGGCCTGTCCCCGGACGACACCACCATCAACGGTGACGTGACGGTCGACGCCGGTTGGTTCGACGGCAACGCGACGCAGAACTTCTGGCGCAGTGCGGAGAACCTGGCGCTCGTGCCGGTGAACGGGACGAACCGGTGGGCGGTCGCCCAGGCCGCCCCGTTCCGCCGGATGCACGTACGCGGCGGCCTCAACCTCTCGCCCGACGGCTACGGCTGGGCGAGCGGCGGCTACATCGCGGACAGCCGCATCGACGGCACCGTGGGACCGTACTCGCAGCAGCAGTGGTACACCCGCGACTCGGCCGTGGGCGGCTGGCAGAACGGCGTGTGGAACATGGTGTTCTCAGGCGTCGAGGGCGCTCCCGCGCAGGGCTTCCCCGACCCGCCGTACACGACGCTCGAGGCCACTCCGGTCTCCCGCGAGAAGCCGTTCCTGTACCTGGACGGCGCCGACTACAAGGTGTTCCTTCCGGAGAAGCGGACGAACGCACGCGGCACGAGCTGGGGCAGCGGCACCCCGCGCGGCACCTCCCTGGCCCTCGACAAGTTCTACGTCGCCCAGCCCGACGCCGACGCCGCCACCCTCAACGCCGCCCTGGCCCAGGGCCTCAACCTCCTTCTCACGCCCGGCGTCTACCACCTCGACGCGCCGCTCCAGGTGGACCGGGCGGGCACGGTCGTGCTCGGCCTCGGGTACGCCACGCTCATCCCGGACGGCGGGGCGACGGCCGTGAAGGTCGCCGACGTGGACGGGGTGCGCCTCGCCGGGTTCCTCGTCGACGCCGGCTCCGAGAACTCCACCACCCTGATCGAGGTCGGCCCGAAGGGCGCGTCGGCCGACCACGCCGCCGACCCGATCACCGTGCAGGACGTGTTCGTACGGATCGGCGGCGCGGGCGCGGGCAAGGCCACCACCAGCATGGTGATCAACGCCCGGCACACCATCGTCGACCACACCTGGGTGTGGCGGGCCGACCATGGCGACGGGGTGGGCTGGGACACCAACCGGGCCGACTACGGCGTCGTGGTCAACGGCGACGACGTGCTGATGACGGGCCTGTTCGTCGAGCACTTCAACAAGTACGACGTGCAGTGGTTCGGACAGCGGGGCCGCACCATCTTCTTCCAGAACGAGAAGGCCTACGACGCCCCGAACCAGGCGGCGATCCAGAACGGCGACACCAAGGGCTTCGCCGCCTACAAGGTCGACAACTCGGTGACGGACCACGAGGGTTGGGGACTCGGCTCGTACTGCTTCTACAACGTCGACCCGACGATCGTGCAGCACCACGGCTTCGCCGCACCGAACACGCCGGGCGTGAAGTTCCACGACCTGCTCGTGGTGTCACTGGGCGGCAAGGGCCAGTACGAGCGCGTCATCAACGACACCGGAAACCCGACATCGGGCTCGGACACGGTCCCGTCGACGGTGGTGTCGTACCCGTGACCCGCTCCCGGCGCCCGGCACCTGGTCACAACCAGTCCCGTCGCTTGAAGATGACGTACAGGCTGGTGCAGACGACTGCCATCAGGAGGATGGCGAAGGGGTAACCGCCCATCCAGTGCAACTCCGGCATGTGGTCGAAGTTCATGCCGTAGATGGTGCCGACCAGCGTCGGGGCGAAGAGGATCGCGGCCCACGACGAGATCTTCTTGAAGTCGTCTACCGCAACCCACTGACCAGGCATTTTGTGCCGTCCATGTGGCCTGACCTGCGGTCGAGTGTCTCTCTGGGCCTTTCAGAGTCGTGCAGTTTTACGCAGCCGATTCTCCCCAGGCGCTCCCCGGGCGGCTCAATTCTCCCCAGATCCTCCCCAGCGGGCGCGCTTGGGAGAGGCTCGTTGTCGGAGGTCAGGTGGTGTCCTGGCCGGTCACTGTATGTGCCGGATGGAGTCTCGGGGCGGAGCCTGGCCAACTCTCGGCCCCAATGGGCGAAGAGGCCGTCTCGATGCGTTCTCGATGACGCGTCATTTGGGGTGCGTGGCGATCCTTGAGCCCGCAGAGGGGACGATGGCTTGCGGCTATAACTGGCTGTTCGCTATCCGCCCACGTGCTCGGCCTGCTTCGAACGGCGTTCTGGATCGGGTGAGTTGATCAGTGTTGAGGCATGAAGGAAGGGCCTCTTGGTAGCTCGCGGATGTCGAGTCCAGCGAGAATCAAGAGGCCCTCGTGTCGAAGTGTTGCGTGATCGCGGTTGCCGAGTCCAGCTCGTCCACTCCTGGGTGTGACTGCCTCGCCCATCGGTTCGGGAATGCAGCCGACCGGCCGGAGCGTCGGCCCCGGTACGGCTCGGACATGAGCGATGCCGAGTGGCGGGCAGTGCGGGATCTGCTGCCGGTTCCGGGATGGCTGGCGGGCCGGGGCGGTCGGCCGGAGGGCTACTGCCACCGGCAGATGATCGACGCGGTGCGCTACCTCGTCGACAACGGCATCAAGTGGCGGGCGATGCCCGCCACTTGATGCCGTGGGCGCGGGTCTACGCCTTCTTCGCCCGCTGGCGGGATACGGGGCTGGTGGCCGAGCTGCACGACCGGCTGCGCGATGCGGTCCGCGAGGCGGAGGGCCGGACCCAGGAGCCGAGTGCGGCGATCGTGGACTCGCAGTCGGTGAAGGCGGACGCGACCGTCGGCCACACCTCACGGGGCTTCGACGCCGGGAAGAAGGTCAACGGCCGCAAACGACACGTGCTGACCGACACGCTCGGACTTCTGCTGGCCGTGCTGGTCACACCCGCGTCCACGAACGACCGGGAGGCCGCCCGCACCCTGCTGCCGGAGGTGAAGGAGCGGTTTCGGCGACTGGCCCGCGTCTGGCCGACGGCGGCTACACCGGCCACCTCACCGACTGGGCCGTCCAACACCTCGATGTCGTCGTGGACATCGTCCGCCGCAGCGACGACGCCCGCGGCTTTCAGGTCATGCCGCGGCGCTGGGTCGTCGAGCGGACCCTCGCCTGGCTGCTGCAGAGCCGGCGCCTGGCCCGCGACTACGAACGACGCCCCGACACCGGCGAGGCCGTCATCCGGTGGTCGATGGTCACCCTCATGAGCCGGCGCCTCGCCGCCCGGCACCAGCCTCTTGTGCTGCGGGCAGGGTGAACCGGCCCGGCTTCTCCTCGATGAGCCAGCCTCGTTCCACCAGCCGTTTCAGTCGGGCTCGTGCTCCTTCGACACGCGAGGCCACGGCACTGTCCCAGCCCAGCACCACCGCGGTCTGCCGGGCGCCGAGGCCGTCGCTCCCGGCATCCAGGGCAGCGGCCATGACCGTCTGGTAGTCCATGGCCAGCACCTCGACGCCGGTCACGTCCCTGCGGTGAGGCACCGGCATACGCGGCCCGGCCGGCCGCACCGGCTTCCCCGATGGCTTGCCGTCGCTTGCCGCGGCGGGAGCGTCCGCCTCGGCCAGCGCTTCCAGGAACTGCTCCAGCCCGATCACTCGCTGCCGCAGGACTTCTTCCGCATCGGCCACCGCCTGCTGAACTCTCTCCAACTCGGCGCCCAGTTCTTCCAGATGCACCGCCGCGGCCTTCCGCCGCGCTTCCAGGACCGCCCGGATCGACGGCATCCTCCACCCCCATGGCATCTCGGTCGGCAACGACCCGAGACTTCCGCGGCGGCCAACACCTCATACCTGACCAGCAGAGACCACACATGCGATTCGGAAAGAGAACGACCTCTAACATCTCCGCGTTGGCGGGGAAAGCAGCCACGACGCCCGTACCGTGCACTCGCGCATCGGCCCCCCCCGCGTCCCCCAAGTACAGGAACTCTCAAGTTGCCTACCCCGAACAGGGCTTATCGCACACCCACTAATGCGCCAGGCGTAGGGCACGGTGTGATGTGACGCGACGCGACAGTTGGGGCCTCAGGCTGCCCGCACTCACCCACCAAGCCGTGACGGCCTGACAGTTGAACTGGCGGGCCGTCACGGAAGATCGAGAAGAGGTGGGTCCGGATCAGACGAGCCCAGACTTCATCGCTGTGACGACAGCGGCCGTCCGGTTCGACGCACCGAGTTTCAACAGAATAGTGGCGACTAGCCGCTTGGCGCCGTGCACCGAGATGCCTAGTGCGCGTGCCACCTGCTTGTTGCTCATCCCTTGAACCAGGTAAGAAAGAGTTTCGCGCTCGCGCGGGGTGAGGACGACCATCCGCCCCTCGGAATCGGCAACCAACAGTCGCGGGCTGACCAGCAGGTGGCGGGCCAGTTGTGGCGGCATGGGCATCTGTCCCGCGATGACGCGCTCAATGGTGTCCTGCATGCGGTCTTGGGAGAGGTCGGCTATGCCGAGAAAGCCGTCAACCGGAAGGGTGCCCATCAGTTTGGTGTCGCGAGTGTGCAAGTCGTCACCGATGACCAAAATCTTGGGGCGCTCATCGTCGGTGCCGATGGACGGGGCCAACTCCTGCCACTGGTCGGCGGAGATGATCAACAGATCGATTTCGTTCGCCTGGGCCAGGAACTCGAGCGATTCACTAGCCGGTGGTGCGATGGTGCTGACGTCGTGCGCTTCTGCCAGAAGGAGTTCCAGGCCGCTTGACAGGGCCTCGCTGTCGATGAGCAGAGCGATGATCAAGCGTTTGTCCGTGGGTATGGCAGTGCTTCCCCGCATTGCATCCTCCGTTTCCGTTGCATGAAGCGCGTTCCTCTGTGCGGTGAGGCCGAGCCGACGGTGCGCTCCACGATCTTTCTCAGCCAAGCATGGGTGTCATGCCGCGTCCATGTCTTGGAGTTCCGTCCTCCTGACTTTGCGATAAGGGCCGGTGACGTGCCCGGCTGCCCTGATCTGGACTGGTTCCGTGCTGGCGTCGGGATGCCGGGACGAGGTCGAACTGGTGGGTAGAGGTGGCGTGCATGACCCTATTAGATGTATGAGTCACATAAGGGGTGGCTCGAAACGTGCGGCTTAAAGAGAGGTGCTGTTTCGAGCCGTTACGGTTGGTTGCATTCTTTTGGCACGGGGGGAGACGTGGCATGGGTGGGTACGTCGAGGTTGGCGTCGGGGTGTTGATGCTGGAGTTTCCGGTCGAGACCGTTACCGAGGTGCTGGAGGACACTGATCGCTGTGAGCGTCGTCGCAGGTCGCTGCCAGCTCACTTGATGGTCTACTTCACGCTCGCCATGTGGCTCTATGTCGGCGTCGGCTACGTCCAGGTGCTTGATCGGGTTCTACTCGGGATGCAATGGGCGCGTGGGGAGCCTGGACGGTGGACCGTGGCGGGGGACGCCGCCATCACCAGGGCCCGGCAGAAACTTGGCTCCGAGCCGCTACGGCAGTTGTTCTACCGGTCGGTCGCTGACGCGGAGCCGGATCGGAGAAGCCCGGGGGAGTGGCGCGGGCGGCGCGTGCTGGCATTCGACCGGATGGAACTGGCCGTGGCCAATAACCCCGAGAACCGGGCGCGCTATGGCAATCCGTCCGGCAGCGCGGGTACTCGGGTGCGGTTGGCGGTATTGGCCCGGTGCGGTGACAAGCGCCTGGCTGCCGCGCAGTTGGAGACCGGCGCCGGGCTGGACGCAGGCACCGGTACGGAACGAACGTCGTTGGTTGCTGAACTGGGCTCGGGGGTGCTGTTGCTGGGCGGCGACCGTCTGTCTTCCGAGGACTCCGCAGACCGGAAGCTCGGTGACCGGGACTGGTTCGCCGTCGCTGCCGCCGCAGGCGCCGCCCTTGTATGGGAGGTGAGGTCGACCGAGGAACTGCCACGCCGGTACACCCTTGCGGACGGCAGTTACCTGTCCGAGTTCGGCGAATCCCGTGTCGTTGTTCGGGTGGTCGAGTCCGCGGGCCGTTCTGGGCGCGGCGACCACGTACCCCCTCGAGTGGTCACCACTCTGCTGGACCCGACGGCTGCTCCGGCCGCCGAGCTGGTCCGGCTGTGCGCGTACCGTTGGACCTCTGACGTGATGCTGCGCACCCTGAATGTGCCTTCGGATAGCTCACCGGTGCTGCGCTCGCGGCACCCAGAAAACATCGAGCAAGAGATCTGGGCGATGCTCTGCGCCTACCAGGCGCTCTCTCGGCTGATCACCCCCACGGCATGGCCGACCGCAGCGGGTACTGAGCAATCCGTGGTACAGCGGAGCGTGTCGGCTCGGCAAGGCCCCCAGGCCTCGAACGTGCCCGCTTCGTGGGGGCTTGGATGGCCCAGCGGCAGGTTCGAACATTCTTTTAAGTCAGGAGCCCACTCGACCAGGAGCGCGCAGCTGAACTGAGGCCCCATCATTACCCGTCGGTCCGCCCCGGGCGCTGGTGACCTAGATATGTGCCCCGACCGAGTGCCCGCTCAGCTCCCCGTCCGGTCAGGCCAGGCAGGGACGGCCGAGCGGCTGCAGCAGTCCGGCCAGGCGACGGGCAACGGCCAGTGTGGTTCGATCCTCCAGATACGGGCCGACCACCGCGACGCCGACGGGCAGTCCTCGCTCATCGCGACGCACTGGCGCGACTGTGGTCGGTAGATAGCAGGCGCCCGTGAGCATCGCCCATACGATTTGGTCCCAGTACGGGCGCTTCTGACCGTTCACCTCGATGCGGCGCTCCGCGAACGGACGGTGGTCGTGCGGGGGAGCCGTGTTGGGGGCCACCGGCAGCAGGATCGCGTCGTAGGTGTCGAAGAACCTGCCCCAGGCCGCCGCGAGTCGATGGCGTCGTGCGTCGGCCTCCAGCCAGTCGCGGTGCAACTGCGCCACGTACTCGGTGCCCAGCTCTCCCTTGGCGGTCAGCTCGCCCCGTGCCATCGCGGCCACCATGTCGCGAGAATAGAAGGACTGACCCAACGCCGAGAGTAGTCGGCGGCCCACCTCGTCGCTGATGTCGAGGCGGACGCCGGGCGGGGCGTCGCGGGTCACGGACACCCCGTCGGCAGCGAGCAGGTCGGCGGCGTGCTCCACCGACTGGGCCACCCCGCGATCCACCGGACAGTACGGGTCGTCCGCCCACACGGCCACTCGACGGATCGGCCGTGCGGGCGGCAACTCCAGCCGCCAGGCCGCCCGGTGCTCGCGACGCGGCCCGGCCACGGCGGTCAGCGCGATCTCCAGGTCGTCCACCGTCCGGGCCAGCGGTCCCACCACACAGAGGTCGGGATCGACTGGTTGGAACGGCGGCAGATGGCCGACAGTCGAGACGATCCCGTACGAGGGTTTGTGGCCGTAGATCCCACAGTGCGAAGCCGGGATCCGGATGGATCCCGCGATGTCGGAGCCGAGTTCGAGCGGGGTCAGTCCGGCGGCGACCGCGCCGGCGGCACCGCCCGAGGAGCCACCGGTCGAGTACTGCGGCTGCCAGGGGTTGCGCGCGGTCCCGGCGACAGCACTGGTGGTCTGCAGGTCGGCACAGTATTCCGGGACGTTGGTCTTGCCGAGGATGATGGCGCCGGCGGCGCGCAACCGGGCAACGGCCTCAGCGTCAGCGGCCGGTCGATAGGCCGCCAGCGAGGCGCTGCCCGCCGTAGTGCGCAGTCCGGCGGTGGCCAGGCTGTCCTTCACCGTCATGGCCACGCCGTGCAGCGGGCCGAGCGGCTCGCCGCTGGCCGTCTTCCGGTCCGCGCGCCGGGCCTCCTCGCGGGCAGCCTCGGACACCGTCACGACCAGGTTGAGCGCTGGGTCGTACCGCTCCACCCGGTCCAGCAGCAGGTCGAGGTACTCGGTGGCGGACAGCCGGCGGGCGGCGATGGCCGCGGCGACCCGCTGGGCCGACCACCAATGGACGTCGTCCGCCGGGGGCCGCCCCTGATCCTCCAGGGTGTCCGGAGCCACGACCACGGGCTGTTCAGTCAAGGTGCTGCTGGATGACGGCCGACACGGACCGTGGGGTGGCCTCGTCGAAGACCGCCACCAGAAGCATGGAGCCCAGTTCGGCGGACTTCTCCGCGTCGTCTGGTGCGAACTGCTCGGTGAGCCGGGAGATCAGCTCCACCGCGCGGAGTGAGTCCCCACCGGTCAGGAAGAAGTCTTCGTCGTGGTCCAGTGGAGAACGGGAGAGCAGGTCTCCCATTGTCTGGGCCACGGACGAGTCGACCCTGTTCGCAGCAACAGTCACGGCAGCCTGCTCCGTCTCATCGATGTTTTTCGGTACGGAAGTACCGGCAGAATCAAGTCCGTTCGCAGATTTTCACGGCTGCACGCACCGCGACATCCACGAGAGGGCGCACTATTAGCCTGCCCATTCGGTCATGCATTCAGTAGGCACTGCCCGGTGGCGCCCGACAGCGCTAGGCTCCGCTGCATGAAGAGAGAAATTTCCGTGTCCACCTCGCGTTTCGACGCGGTGACGCAAACAGCTCGATGGACTGCCGCGGCAAGGGCCAGGGAAAGTCGGCGCACGGACCGTCTTTTCGACGATCCGCTCGCTGAGCTGCTGGCCGGTGAGGAAGGTGCGGCGCTGCTGAAGCACTTTCACACCAGCCGGGCCGCGGACGAGGGGAACCCTTTTCTCTCGATCCGCACCCGCTGGTTCGACGACTTCATCGAAGGCGCGGTGACAGCCGATCGCTGCCAGGTGGTCGGGCTCGGAGCCGGCCTGGACACCCGGGCCTACCGGCTGGAGTGGCCGGAGCACACCGTGCTGTTCGAGGCGGACCAGCCTTCGCTGCTCTCCTACAAGGAGCAGATCCTCGACGCGCACGGCGCTTCGCCGCGCTGTGACTGCCGCCGGCTCCACCTCGACCTGGCCGGTGACTGGGACAGCCTGCTGACCAACGCCGGGTTCGATCCGGAACTGCCGACGGTCTGGTTCGCCGAAGGGCTGCTCTTCTACCTGCCGGAGGAGCTGGCGCACCAGGTGCTGTCCCGCGCCGCCGCGCTCTCCGCCCCCGGCAGTGTTCTCGCGGCCGACCTCATCGGTACCGGGATCTTCAAGATGCCCTACACCCAGCTGTTCCTCCGCAAGCTCCAGGACGCCGACAGCCCCTGGCGGTTCGGGACCGACGACCCGGCCGGCTTCGTGGAGAACTGTGGCTGGCGGGTGACCATAGCGACCGAACCCGGCCTGCCGGGTGCGCAGTACGGGCGGTGGACACCGCAGGCCGTTCCGCAGGGGCTGACCAACCTGCCCCGCAGCTTCCTGGTCTCCGCGGCGAAGCCCAGCGACTCCTGACTGACGCACGCGTCTGCGCGTGTAGGCGCCCCGTTACCGGTCGGGGGGCCTACACGCGCAGACGTGCCGAGATCTGAAGAGCGTCGGGGTGGGAG
>NZ_JBEOVM010000169.1:0-9847 GCF_040295505.1 Streptomyces sp. NPDC002790
CCGCCTTGGGCAATCTGCCGCCTTGGGCGGCAGGGTGGGCAAGGCGGCACCCCGGCGCGGCGCGCCCGATACGGACGGCCCCGAGCCCGGCATGGCAGAGACGGACGACCTTCCGCGACGTGTGCGGCAGGCCGGCATCAGCCCGGAGTTGCGGGACAACGTGCCCGCGCAGGGAGACGCCGCGGGGACCGGTGCCCGGTCGCCGGAGGCCGCCCGCGCCACCATGACCTCGCTGAGCTCGGGCCGCAGACGCGCCCGCGCCGCCCGCGACGAGAACGACGGAGGACCCCGATGACGCCGATGACCCCGACGTACAACGTCACCAACCTGGGTGGCGGCGACGGCATCGACTGGCTCCTCGACGAGCTGGCCGCCCGCGTCCGCGAGGTCCACCACGTCGTCATGCTCTCCGGCGACGGCCTCTGCGTCGGCGCCTCCACCGGCCTCGGCCGCGACGAGTCCGAACGCTTCTGCGCGATCGCCTCCGGCTTCCACTCCCTCGCCAAGGGCGCGGGCCGGCACTTCGACGCGGGCGGCGTCGTCCAGACGATGGTCGAACTCCAGGGCGGCTTCCTGTTCGTGGTCGCCGCCGGCGAGGGCTCCTGCCTCGCCGTGTTCACCGACGGCCACGCCGACATCGGCCTCGTCGCGTACGAGATGGCGCTGCTCGTGGACCGCGTACGCGAACACCTCGGCGTACCGACCCGCGCGGACGGCGACACCCCGTGACGCCGCGACCCCCCGACCGCATGGACGCCTGGTCCGACCGGTACGACGAGGACGCGGGGCCCCTGGTCCGGCTCTACGCCATGACCTCGGGCCGCGCCCGCACCGGCAACGGCGCGGAACGCATGGACCTCATGGCCATCGTCCGCCCCACCCGCACCAGGCCGGAGGGACCGCTGCCGCCCGAACAGCGCGAGCTGCTCGCCCTGTGCCTGCGTGGCCCGCGCCCGCTGGCCGACCTGGCCTCCGACTCCGGCCTCCCGCTCGGCGTCGTACGCGTCCTGCTCGGCGACCTGACGGCGAAGTCCCTCGTCACCGTCGCGCCGCCGGACGCCTCCGCCACCGATCCCGCCACGGGCGAACCCGCCTCCTACGCCCGCCCCGACGCCCACCTCCTCCGAGAAGTGATCAATGGCCTTCGCGCACTCTGACCCGATGACCACACCCGCCCGCGCCGACTTCACGGCCCTGAAGGTGCTGATCGCGGGCGGTTTCGGGGCCGGCAAGACCACGTTGGTGGAGTCCGTCAGCGAGATCCGCCCACTGCGCACCGAGGAGGACCTCACGGTCGCCTCGCGCGGCGTGGACCACCTCGACGGCGTCACCACCAAGTCGACGACGACCGTGGCCATGGACTTCGGCCGCATCACGCTGCGCGACGACCTCGCGCTGTATTTGTTCGGCACGCCGGGCCAGGACCGGTTCTGGTTCCTGTGGGACGAGCTGGCGACGGGGTGCCTGGGCGCGGTCGTCCTCGCGGACACCCGCCGGCTCGCCGACTGCTTCCCGGCGGTCTACTACTTCGAGAGCCGCGGCATCCCGTTCATCGTCGCGGTGAACTGCTTCGACGGCGTACGTTCACACTCCGCGGAAGCGGTCTCCCGCGCGCTCGACCTCGGCCAGGACACCACGGTGCTGCTGTGCGACGCCCGTGACCGGGAGTCCGGCAAGGAGACGCTGATCTCGCTCCTGGAGCAGGTGCTGCGCCAGGACGCGTGACCACCCGACCGTATTAGCCTGACCTGGTGCCCACGCTCAGAGAAATCACCGCGACCCGCTATGTGAACCCGCTGCGCACCGGCGGCTCCGTACCCGGCGTCGTCGAGGCGGACGACCTGGGCACGTACGTGCTGAAGTTCACCGGGTCCGCGCAGGGCGTGAAGGCGCTCGTGGCGGAGATCGTCGTGGGTGAGCTGGCGCGCGCGTTCGGGCTGCGCTTCCCGGAGTTGGTGCTCGCGCACTTCGATCCGGCGCTGGGGGCGGACGAGCCGCACCAGGAGGTCAAGGAGCTCCTCGGGGCGAGCGCGGGGCTCAACCTCGGCATGGACTTCCTGCCGGGCGCCGTGGACTTCACGCCGGAGATCGCCGAGTCCTTCCCGGTCGACCCGCTGGAGGCGGCCCGCATCGTCTGGCTCGACGCGCTCACGGTCAACGTGGACCGTACGGTGCACAGTTCGAACCTGATGGTCTGGCCCGCCCTCGGTATCGCCGAGCCGAAGCTCTGGCTCATCGACCACGGTGCGGCGCTCGTCTTCCACCACCGCTGGGACGGCGCGGACCCGGCGAAGGCGTACGACTTCCGGCACCACGCGCTGGGCGGCTACGGCCCCGACACCCGCGCGGCCGACGCGGAACTGGCCCCCAAGGTCACCGAGGACCTGCTGCGCGGGATCCTCGCCCTGGTCCCCGACGCGTGGCTCACGGACTTCGCCACACCGGACGAGGCCCGGGACGCCTACGTCACCCACCTCCTGGCCCGCGCCCGCGCCTCCGCCTCCTGGCTGCCCACGGACTTCCCGTCCCGCGACGAACTCGCTGCGGCGGACGCGCGGCGCGCGGCGGCGACGGAACGGGGCCGCCCCGCCTGGCTGAAGCGCGTCCCCGACCTCCACGGAAAGCCCCCGGCGGGGCCGGACTGGTCCCGCCACGTGGGCTGACCCCACGCTGCGCGCGGGCCCACGCCCCCGTGCGTGGGCGCGGCCACCCTCTCTTGAACGGGCCCCGCCCACCTCCCACCACCCGCCCCCTCCGGGGGCTCCGGCTCGACGGGTGCCGTCGGGCCCTCCGCGCCCCGGATCTCTGGTGCCCGGCTCCCCGGGCTGCGGCGCGCCGCAGGGCGTGCGACTGGCCTCGCCCCTGCTTCTGCGGCGCCGACGCCCGTCGGCCGGGATCCCTTGGAGGGGGCGGTGGGGTGGGAGCTGAGCGCCAGGACGGTGCGAAGTCGAGTGCCGGGAGGTAGACGGGGCGCCCTCGTGAGCCGGTTTCAGCCGCCGGACACGGGGTGCCACTTGAGGCGGTTGGCATCGCCGGGTATGGGGGCCGCTTGGGCCCGTTGCCGCCCGGCGCCGTGCGCCCCTGAGGGTGTCGCGGCCGGAGGGGCGCACCGCCGGCCGCAGGCCGGGGTGTCAGCCGTCGCGGTGCAGTGTGAACCAGAAGGTCGGGAAAGGGTTCGTGCCAGGAGTTATGTCCATCAGCCGCCAACCGGTGAACCTGGCACGGAGTTCGTCCGCCGTGACCCCGGAGAACGTGGTGTCCAGGACCCCGGGCCCGTAGCCGAACATCAGCAGGCGCGCTCCCGGCGCCGCCCGCGCCGTGAGACCCGCCGCATACGCGTCCCGGCGGTGCGTCGGGATGCCGCAGAAGCAGCTCAGGTCGAAGAACAGGTCGTACGGCCCGCGCACCCCCACCTCGTCAAGGCGCGTGGCGTCCCCGCACAGCACCGTGACGTCCACCTCCGCCGCTTCGGCCTTCTCCCGGGCCCGCGTCACCGCACGGTCGACCAGGTCCACGGCCGCCACCCGCCAGCCGTGCCGCGCCAGGTACACGGAGTTGGTCCCCGTGCCGCAGCCGAGTTCGAGGGCGCGGCCGGGCGGCAGCGCACCGGGCCCTTCCACCACCTCCACCAGCTCGGGCGGTGTGACGCCGGAGTCCCACGGCGGCCTGCCGTCCCGGTAGTAGTCCTCCAGCGCGCGGCGCACCGCCGCCTCCTGGTCGAGCTCCTCAGTGGTCCATGTCCCGGTCTCGCGCATCGCTGCCCCCAAGAGCTTAGAGTTGAACTCTAGTGTCTGACTCCAGAGATAGACTCCCGCCATGGCCGCGGTCAAGGGATCCGACAAACGCACGGGCAAGGGCACGGACAAGCGCCCCGACAAACGGGCCGAACGCTCGCGCCGCACCCGCGAGAAGGTCGTCGCGGCCGCGCGGGACCTGTTCGTCGCGCAGGGATACGGGGTGACGAGCCTTCAGGAGGTCGCGGACCGCGCGGGCGTGGCCGTCCAGACGGTGTACTTCGTGTTCGGCAACAAGCGCGCGCTGTTCAAGGACGTCGTCGACACGTCCATCGCCGGTGACGCCGAGCCGGTCGCCACGATGGGGCGGGACTGGTTCCGCGACGCGTGCGCCGAGCCCACCGCGGCCGGGCAACTCCGGGCCCACGTAAGGGGAGTGCGCGAGATCCTCGGCCGCGTCGCCCCGATCATGCCGCTGATCGCCGCCGCGGCGGCCACGGACGCGGAGATCGCCGCGCAGTGGCCCGCGGGCCCGGACCCGCGCTACACCGTCCAGTACGCGGCGGCCGAAGCGCTGGTCCCCAAGCCCGACGCCCGCGCCGACGTCGATGTCACCCGCGCCGCCGATCTGCTCTACGGGCTGCTCAGCCCGGAGCTGTACCTGGTCTTCGTCCGCGACCGCGGCTGGTCCCCCGAAGCCTGGGAGGAGTGGGCCCGCACGGCCCTGACCGCCGAACTGTGCTCCGACCACGCATAAGCCGATGACGCGTAAGGGGCCCGGCGCCATCCCGGCGCCGGGCCCCCACACACCGCGAAACGTCAGCCGAGCTGCTCGTAGGCCGGCAGCGTCAGGAAGTCCGCGTAGTCCGCGTCCAGGGAGACCTGGAGGAGGAGGTCGTGGGCCTGCTGCCACTTGCCGGCGGCGAACGCCTCGTCGCCGACCTCACCGCGGATGGCGGCCAGCTCCTCCGCGGCGACCTTGCGGGCCAGCTCGGCGGTGACGGGCTCGCCGTTGTCGAGGACGACGCCCGCGTTGATCCACTGCCAGATCTGGGAGCGGGAGATCTCCGCCGTCGCCGCGTCCTCCATGAGGTTGAAGATCGCGACGGCGCCCAGGCCGCGCAGCCACGCCTCGATGTAACGGATGCCGACCTGGACGGCGTTGACGAGTCCGTCGTAGGTGGGCTTCGCGTCGAGCGAGTCGATGGCGATGAGGTCACCGGCGGCGACGCTCACGTCCTCACGGAGCCGGTCCTTCTGGTTCGGCTTGTCGCCGAGGACCTTGTCGAAGGACTCCATGGCGATCGGGACGAGGTCCGGGTGCGCGACCCAGGAGCCGTCGAAGCCGTCGCCGGCCTCGCGGTCCTTGTCGTCGCGGACCTTCGCGAAGGCCACCTTGTTGACCTCGGCGTCGCGCCGCGACGGGATGAAGGCCGCCATGCCGCCGATGGCGTGCGCGCCGCGCTTGTGGCAGGTGCGGACGAGGAGTTCGGTGTACGCCCGCATGAACGGCGCGGTCATCGTCACCGCGTTGCGGTCCGGCAGGACGAACTTCTGGCCGCCGTCACGGAAGTTCTTGACGATGGAGAAGAGGTAGTCCCAACGACCGGCGTTCAGGCCGGAGGCGTGGTCCCGGAGCTCGTAGAGGATCTCCTCCATCTCGTACGCGGCCGTGATCGTCTCGATCAGGACGGTGGCGCGCACGGTGCCCTGCGGGATGCCGACGTAGTCCTGCGCGAAGACGAAGATCTCGTTCCAGAGGCGGGCCTCCAGGTGCGACTCCGTCTTCGGGAGGTAGAAGTACGGGCCCTTGCCGAGCTCGATCAGCCGCTTCGCGTTGTGGAAGAAGTAGAGGCCGAAGTCGACGAGCGCGCCGGGGACCGGCTTGCCGGCCTCGTCCACGAGGTGACGCTCGTTCAGGTGCCAGCCGCGCGGGCGCGTCACGACGGTCGCGAGCTCGTCGGCGCCCTTGAGGGCGTACGACTTGCCGGAGCGCTCGTCCGTGAAGTCGATGGAGCGGTTGTAGGCGTTGATGAGGTTGAGCTGACCGCCGATGACGTTCTCCCACGTCGGGGCGGAGGCGTCCTCGAAGTCGGCGAGCCAGATCTTCGCGCCGGAGTTGAGCGCGTTGATGGTCATCTTGCGGTCGGTCGGGCCGGTGATCTCGACGCGGCGGTCGTTCAGGGCGGCCGGGGCCTCGGCGACCTTCCAGGTGTCGTCCGCGCGGACGGCGGCGGTCTCCGGGAGGAAGTCGAGCGTGCAGGTGCGGGCGATCTCGGCGCGGCGCTCCGTGCGGCGGGCGAGGAGCTCGTCACGCCGGGGCGTGAAAAGGCGGTGCAGCTCGGCCACGAAGGCGAGGGCCGCTTCGGTGAGCACCTCGCCCTGTCCGGGCAGGGTCTCGGCGTCGACGATGGCCAGCGGGGACGGCGCTGGTGCGGACATGTGGCTGTCACTTCCTTCAGCGAGCGAACGGCCCCTGCGGCACTGGGTGCCGGGGCCGCCTGGGTATGGCTGCTGGCCCCGCTTCGGGGGACCGGCCCTTCTCAACAGTGGATATTAGTTTCCTCATTGTGGAAGTTCAATGGTTTGTTGACGTCGAGATTCTCAGAGTCGACAGAACGTGGCTCTGCGTGCCATCCGACTTACTCAAGGTGCTTGAGATCGGCCTCCCTGTCGATGTCGTACGCCTCGGCGATGTCCCCGCACTCCACGAGCTCCAACACCCCCGCGCGCTCCTTGAGGTACGCGCGCGCCCCGCGGTCGCCGCTCGCGCTCGCCGCGATCCCCGTCCAGTGCTCCCGGCCGAACAGCACCGGATGCCCACGCTCCCCGTCGTACGAGGCCGCCGCGAGCGAGGCGGGGGAGCGGTGCGCCGCGAGCACCCGCGACACCGCCGCCGCGCCGATCCCCGGCTGGTCCACCAGGAGTACGAGCGCGGCCTCCGCCTCCGTGTCCGCGAGCGCTTCGAGCCCCGCCCGCAGCGAGGACCCCATACCCTCCTCCCAGTCCGGGTTCTCCGTCACCTGGCACCCCTCCAGTACGGCCCGCTCCCGTACGTCGCCGGCCGCGGCCCCGAGTACCACGTGCACGGGATCGCATCCCCCCGCACGCAAGGTGCGTACCGCGTGCTCCACGAGCGGCCTGCCGCGGTGTGAGAGGAGTGCCTTGGGTCGGCCCCCGAGCCGTCGCCCGCCACCCGCGGCGAGCAGCAGCCCCGCCACCACCGTGTCTGTGCTCTTCGTCGTCATGTCCCCTGCATATCGCACACCGGGTGCGATCGAAGTCGTTCACTTTTTCACAGTTGCCTTGCGCAACGGACTGGCGAAACGCTTGCGTGTGGCGTTAACTGGGCCGCCACAAACCCGAGTTGGACACCCGACCGACGCTCCGGCCGGGTTACGCAGTAGTAGCACTTGAGAATTACGAGAAGTACTTGAGCAGGACAACACACGCACAAGGACGTGCGAGGGGGAGCAACTGTGTTGCGGAGTGTGGAGCAGAGGCTTGTGACCGGGAGCGATCAGGACCCGCGGGTGGACGAGCTGCGTACGGCCGTGTCCCGGCTGCGCCGGGAACTCGCCGCGCATCCGGTCGAGTTTCCCGACCGGGGGATAGCGGAGGACGAACTCGCGGCGCTGGACGCGATGGCCGGCGGGGGCCGGCCCGAGGTGCCGAGGCTGCGCCGCTCGCTGTTGCTCGTGGCGGGGGCGATCGGCTCGGTGAGTGCGCTGTCCGCGGCGCTTTCCCAGGTCAGGGGCGCCGTGGAACTGTTCGGAGGGCCGCCTTCGCAGGGCTGACGTACTCGTGGACGAGAGGGGGCCGCGCCGAAAGGCCGCGGCCCCCTCCGCCCGTTCAGCAGGGCCCTACGCCACCCAGCGCGGCCGCCCCGGCTCCTCGCCCGCCCCGCCGAGCCCACCGTCGAGAGCCGCGGCGATCCGCCGCACCGCCTCCTCGGCGACCTCCACCGGCTGCACGTACGGGACGCGCAGCCGGTGCTCGAACGTGCCGGGGTCCGCGCCGAACCGCGACCCGCCCTCGATCCGCACTCCGCGGCGCAGCGCGGCCCGCCCGAGCGCGGAGGCGACCGGCCGCCCCAGGTCCACCCAGAGGGAGAGCCCGCCGGGCGGCGTCTGCCAGCGCCAGTCCGGGAACTCGCGGCCGAGCGCCTCGGCGAGCCGGTCGCGGCGCTCGCGCAGCACCGGGATCCGGCCGCGCAGAATGCTGTCCTCGCGGTCGAGCAGCCGCCCCGCCACCAGCTGGTCGAGGACCGAGCCCGACATGTCGGCGGTGACCCGCAGTGCCGTCAGCTCGGTGATCAGGCGGGTGCCCGCGCGCACCCAGCCGACCCGGAGCCCGCTCCAGTGCCCCTTGCTCAACGAGCCGACGGTGACGATCTGTTCGCCCCCGTCGGGCGGCGCGAGCGCGGCGAACGGCGGCTCGCTCACCCCGTCGAGCGCGATGTCGGCGATCGTCTCGTCGATGACCAGCCAGGTGCCGGTCGCCCGCGCGGCGGCGATGATCTGCCGCCGCTGCTCGCTCGGCATGAGCCGGCCCGTCGGGTTCTGGAAGTCGGGGATCAGGTACGCGAGTCGGGGCGCCGACTGCCGCAGCGTGGCACCGACCAGGTCCACGTCCCAGCCGTCCTCGGTGACCGGCACCGGCGCGGTCCGCAGCCCCAACTGGCGGATCACCGAAAGGGCGTTGGCGTACGACGGGTTCTCCACCAGGATCCGGTCGCCGGGCCTGCCGAGCAGCGTGAGGGTGAGCGACACGGCCTGCTGGGCGCCCGTCGTGATCAGGATCTGCTCGGGCAGCGTGGGCAGGCCGCGCCGCGTGTACCGCTCGGCGATCTGGGCGCGAAGCTCCGGCAGCCCGTACGGGTGGTAGCCGTTGGTCACCGCGTGCCGGGCGACGTCCGGGGCCGCGGCGGCGTACGCGGCCGACAGCTCGTCCTCCAGGAATCCGGGCGCGGCGACCGCCAGATCGATCACGTCGTCCCCCGCGGCGGGCGTCGCCACGACCGTCGGGCGGGCGCCCTCCGGCAACTCGGTCCACGTCCCGGCGCCGCGCCTGCTGCGCGCGTACCCGCTCTCGCGGAGCAGGTCGTACGCGGCCGTGACGGTGGCCCTGCTGACTCCGAGCGAGGCCGCGAACTCGCGCTCCGCGGGCAGCCGCGTGTGCAGCGCGATCCGCCCGTCGAGCAGCAGCGTCCGTACGCCCTGCGCGAGCGCGCGGTAGCCGGGGCGCTCCCCGGCCACACCGGTCACGAGCGCGCCGAGCCGCCTGCCGCCGAGCCCGTGCCCACCGCCGTCCACGCTGCGGACCACCGCTTGGTCACCCATGCCACAACTCCGAGATTGGCCCTGCTGTCCAGGCCAATCAGCGTACAGAGTGGGGCTCGATCGGTGAGAAGTGGCCTGGAGGAGGGGTGTCATGGACGGCGAGCGGGTCGGTGGTCGCGTGGTGGTCGGGGTCAGCGGATCCCCGGCGAGCCTGTCGGCGTTGCGCTCTGCGGTCGCCGAGGCCCGGCGGTCCGGCCGTCCCCTGGTGGCGGTGCTCGCGTGGGAGCTGCCGGAGGGCGAGGCCATGTACCGGCGGTGGCCGGACGCCGCGTGGGCCCGGCACTGGTACGAGGAGGCCCGCGCCCGGCTGGCGGGGGCGTTCGACGAGGCGCTCGGCGGCCTGCCGCCCGACCTCGACGTGACGCTCCGCGTGGTGCGTTCCCGCCCGGGACCCGCCCTGGCCGGACTCGCGGCGCGCCCCGACGACCTGCTGGTCGTCGGCGTACGTCCACGGAGCCTGCGCCGCGCCGCCCACCGCCACGTACGGCGGCACGCGGTGTGCCCGGTGCTCACGGTGCCGGTGCGACCGGTCCAGCGGGCGGAACTGCGGGCGCTGCGACGGGTGCGGGCGGCGGACTTCGAGGTGACGCTCTAGGGCGTGTTTCGAAAGTAGCGTCGTCCGCCCGGAGGGCGGGCCTCGCGGGGTCTGGTGCGTGCGATCGCAAGGCGCCGGAATGGTCTCGTAGCGGAGCTACTAGGGCATTTCGGCAACGCCGCGAGCGTGCGTGCCAGACCCCGCGAGGCAGACGGGACTTTCGAAACACGCCCTAG
>NZ_JBEOVM010000170.1:0-9469 GCF_040295505.1 Streptomyces sp. NPDC002790
CCCGATCTTTCCAGCCCCGCCGGCGTTTGAGGCGCGGGGTCCGGGGCAGAGCCCCGATCTTTCCAGCCCCGCCGGCGTTTGAGGCGCGGGGTCCGGGGCGGAGCCCCGTGGCCTCGGGACGGGAGGCCGCTCCGGGCGGAGCCCCGTGGCGTGAGAACGGTCGGCCGGGGCAGTCGGCCGGGACGGATCCGCGAGGGGCGCGCCCAACTTCCCACCGCCCGCGCCAGCTTGACGCATCACGACCCCGTCACGATCACCCGCTTTACAGCCCTGGCACCCTTGCCGCCCCTCCCTGGCCGGGCGTAGACCAGTGCCCACGGGACAGCGCTCAGTACGCACGTCCAGCGTTCAGGACGAGAACGGGGCAGTGATGGGCAGCACTCGCAGCACTCTTCGCACACCCACCCGCATACGCACCCGCATACGCACCCGCATACGCACCCGCACAGGGACACACACGCTCCGCACCACCCTCGTAGGCATCGCCATCGGTTCCCTCGCGCTCACGCTCACCGCCTGTGGAGGCGACGACGGCGACGGCAAGTCCGGCGGAGACGGCAGCAAGTCACCCGCGTCCTCGCTCAAGCTGCCGAAGCTGAACGGCAAGTCGCTGGAGATCGCCGCCGTGTGGACCGGCGACGAGCAGAAGAACTTCAAGAAGGTGCTCGCGGAGTTCGAGAAGCGGACGGGCGCCAAGGTCACGTTCGTCCCCGCCCAGGACCCGATCATCAACTTCCTCGGCTCGAAGGTGGCCGGCGGCGCCCCGCCGGACATCGCGATGCTGCCGCAGCCCGGCGCCATCAAGCAGGCCGTCGACAAGAAGTGGGCCAAGCCGCTGGGCGCGGACGCCCAGGCGCAGTTGAGCAAGAACTACGCCCAGGGCTGGCAGGACCTCGGCAAGGTCGGCGGCAAGAGCTACGGCGCGTACTACAAGGCGGCCAACAAGTCCCTGGTCTGGTACAACACCAAGGTCTTCGAGAACGCGGCCGCCAAGGAGCCGAAGACCTGGAAGGAACTCCTCGCCACCTCGCAGGCGATCTACGACTCCGGTGTCACGCCGTTCTCCGTCGGCGGGGCCGACGGCTGGCCGCTGACCGACTGGTTCGAGAACATCTATCTGTCGCAGGCGGGTCCCGAGAAGTACGACCAGCTCGCCAAGCACGACATCAAGTGGACCGACCCGTCCGTGAAGGACGCGCTCACCACGCTCGCCGAGCTGTGGGGCAAGAAGGACTTCCTCGCGGGCGGCAACAAGGGCGCCGTGCAGACCGAGTTCACGAAGTCGGTCGAGCAGACCTTCACCGGCGGCGAGCAGCCCAAGGGCGCCATGGTCTACGAGGGCGACTTCGCACAGGTCAACATCCAGCAGACGAAGGCGAAGGTCGGCACGGACGCGAAGGTGTTCCCGTTCCCCGCGGTCGGCTCCGGTGACAAGCCGGTGGTCAGCGGCGGCGACGCGGCCGTCATCCTCAAGGACTCCGAGGCGGCGCAGGCGCTCGTGACGTGGCTGGCGTCCCCCGACGCCGCGACCATCCAGGCCAAGCTGGGCGGCTACCTCTCGCCCAACAAGAACGTGGACCTCGCCTCGTACCCGAACGATGTGCAGCGCGAGATCGCGAAGGCGCTCGTGGGCGCGGGCGACGACTTCCGCTTCGACATGTCGGACCAGATGCCGCAGGCGTTCGGCGGGACGCCCGGCAAGGGCGAGTGGAAGGCGCTCCAGGACTTCCTGATGAACCCCAAGGACATCGCAGGCACCCAGAAGACGCTGGAGGCCGAAGCGGCCAAGGCGTTCAAGGACTGACGCGGCGATGACATCCGCCACGGGCGGCGGCACCCCGGATCCCGGGGCGGCCGCCGCGACGTCACCACGTACCCGTACCCGTACCCGTAAGAGCGTCACCGGCACCCGCAAGTCGGTGGCTGGGCTCTTCCTGCTGCCCGCGCTGATCCTGCTCGGCGCCCTGGTCGTCTACCCGATCGGGTACTCGGTCGTCCGCAGCTTCTTCAACGCGTCGGGCGGCTCGTTCATCGGGTTCGACAACTACGAGACGCTGTTCACGCGCGAGGACACCAAGGCCGCGATCAACAACAACATCTGGTGGGTGGTGCTCGCCCCGACGGTCGCCACGGCGCTCGGCCTGATCTTCGCCGTGCTCACCGAGCGGATCCGCTGGGCCACCGCGTTCAAGCTGGTGGTCTTCATGCCGATGGCCATCTCGATGCTGGCCGCGGGCATCATCTTCCGGCTCGTCTACGACCAGGACCCGGAGAAGGGCGCGGTGAACGCGGTCATGACGGGGGTGCACGACACGTTCGCCGACGCCTCCGCGTTCCCGAAGGCGCATCCGCGGGGCAGCCAGACGCTGACCGGGAAACCGGGCGGCCCGTACCTCACGAAGGAACCGGTCGGTGCCGGAATTCCCGTGCTGCTGCCGCTCGTTGGCGTCGCCGCCGACCAGATGCCCAAGGACGCCAAGCCCGCGAAGGAGTCCGCCACCGGGAAGCCCGGGGTGACCGGCACCGTCTGGCAGGACTTCACGCTCGGCAAGGGCGCGGGCGGCCTCAACAAGATCGATGCGAGCGAGGTCGGCTACCCCGGCATGCGGGTCGAAGCCGTCAGGAACGGCAAGGTGGTGGCGTCCACGACGGCCGCCGCCGACGGCACGTTCACGCTGCCCGCGAAGGCGGACGGCTCCCAACTCCGGCTCCCCGCAGCCAACTTCAAGGAGCCGTACAACGGCGCCGACTGGCTCGGCGACAAGAAGTTCTTCACGATCCACCTCGGCGGATTCGATCTGTACCTCAACATCGTGACGACCTCGATCATGGTCGCGTACGTGTGGATGTGGGCCGGGTTCGCGATGGTGCTCATCGGGGCGGGGCTCGCCGGCATCCCGCGCGAACTCCTGGAGGCGGCCCGCGTGGACGGCGCCTCCGAGTGGCAGGTGTTCCGCCGGGTCACGGTGCCGCTGCTCGCGCCCGTGCTCGCGGTCGTCCTCGTCACGCTGATGATCAACGTACTGAAGATCTTCGACCTGATCTTCATCATCGCGCCGGGATCCTCGCAGGACGACGCCAACGTGCTGGCCCTGCAGCTGTACCGCTCGGCGTTCAGCGAGGACAACGAGGGGCTGGCCAGCGCGATCGCGGTGCTGCTCCTGCTGCTCGTGATCCCGGTGATGTGGTTCAACCTGCGCAGGCTGAGGGCGGAGACACGGCGATGACGACACTCGACGATTCCGTCAAGGCCCCGCGCTCGCTCGCACGCCGGATCGGCGACCTGCTCAGCGGCGGGTTCGTCCAGTTCGTGCTGCTGGTGGTCGGCGCGCTGTGGCTGGTGCCCACGATCGGCCTGCTGTTCTCCTCGCTGCGCTCCCCGGAGGACATGGCGGACAGCGGCTGGTGGACGGTATTCAGCAAGCCGGCGCAGCTGACGTTCGAGAGCTACAGCAGTCTCCTGGAGAACTCGGACATCACGCGTTCCCTGGTCAACACGGCCTTGATCACGGTGCCCGCGACCCTGCTCGTGATCGTGATCGGCTCGCTGGCCGGCTACGCATTCGCGTGGATGGAGTTCCCGGGCCGCGACTGGTGGTTCCTGATCGTGGTCGGGCTGCTCGTGGTGCCCGTGCAGGTCGCGCTCGTGCCGATCGCCCGGCTCTTCGGCGACATCGGCATCTTCGGCTCGATCCTCGGCGTGATCCTCTTCCATGTCGGGTTCGGACTGCCGTTCGCGGTGTTCCTGCTGCGGAACTTCTTCGCGGAGATCCCGCGCGAACTACTGGAGGCGGCCCGCCTGGACGGTGCGGGCGAGGTGCGCGTGTTCGTACGGGTGGTGATGCCGCTCGGCGCCCCCGCGATCGCCTCGCTCGGCATCTTCCAGTTCCTGTGGGTGTGGAACGACATGCTGGTCGCGCTGATCTTCACGGACACCGACAGCCAGCCGATCACGGTCGCGCTGCAGACCCAGGTGCGGCAGTTCGGCAACAACGTCGATGTGCTCGGACCCGGCGCGTTCATCTCGATGGTGATCCCGCTGGCCGTGTTCTTCGCGTTCCAACGCCAGTTCGTGTCCGGCGTGATGGCGGGCGCCGTCAAATAACGCATCCGGGATTTATCGAGCGAGAGGGTCTCCCGTTCTCCTTCCGGCCACCGCCCGGACATCCCGTGCACCTAACCAGAGCTGATGGCCTCCCGGGGCCGGCCGGCGAGCGCGTCGTCCGCCGGCCCCGCACCCACGTCATCCGTACTGGAGCTGACATGCAGCACGAGTCCCACACCGCGCCCGCCGAACTGCCGCGCCCGGCCGCGCTCGACGACGTCAAAGGCTGGTTCCACAACATCGACCAGGTGCTCTTCGACTGGTTCCTGAGCCGGCAGCGCGCACTCGGCCAGGGCGGGGATCTCCTCGAACTCGGCGTCTACCTGGGCAAGAGCGCCATCTTCATGGGGCAGTACCTGGAGGAGAAGGAGACCTTCACCGTCTGCGACCTGTTCGACTCACCCGCCGACGACAAGGCGAACGACAAGGAGATGAACAAGTCCTACAGCACCCTCACGCGTACCGCCTTCGAGGCCAACTACCAGGCGTTCCATGACGAGTTGCCCGAGGTGGTGCAGGGGCCCTCGCACGTGATCACGTCCTTGGTCGCCCCCGGCAGCTGCCGGTTCGTGCATGTCGACGCCTCGCATCTGTACGAGCACGTGCACGGCGACATCGAGGCGTCCCGCGAACTCCTCGGCGAGAACGGCATCGTCGTGCTCGACGACTTCCGCGCCGAGCACTGTCCGGGCGTCGCGGCCGCGACGTGGGGCGCCGTCGCCACGACAGGACTCAAGCCGCTGTGCATCACGGCGACCAAGTTCTACGGGACGTGGGGCGCGTTCGAGCCGGTGCGCACCGAGCTGGGCGCGATGCTCGCGGGGCGCGACGACTTCTGGCACGGCGCGGAGGAGGTCGCCGGGCACTCGATGATCCGCATCGACGGCCGGAAGGCGAAGCGCCCGGCCCAGCCGGTGTCGCGCCACGAGCCGACCGCGTCGCCCGTGCCCACGCAGTCCCCGCGCTCGAAGGGCCTGCTGCGCTCGCTGCTGGGCCGCTGACGCCCGAGCCCCGCCTTTCGTGAACCCGGGGGTCCTCACCCGCACGGCCCACGAAAGGCGGAGCGGTCGGCTCCGGCGGGGCACGCATTCCCCATGCCGTACATGACGACGACCTCCGCACTCGTCCGGGGAACGGCGCGCGGCGCGACGGCGCTGCGCGGCGGCCGGTTCTGGCGCCCGACCCCGTTCTTCGTCTTCGGCGGCCTGTGCTGGCTGCTGCTGACGCTCGCGTACTGGTGGGTGCCGATGGCCTACGACTACGGGCTGCACGCGGCGGTGATCGAACGCCTGAAGGTCAGCCTGCTCCACCCGCGCCACCCACTGGTCGACCTGCCGGGCGCGGGCAGCTGGTACGTCTCCTCCCCATACGCGATGGTGGAGGGCGCCTTCGCGCGGGCGACGGGTCTGACGGGCTGGGAGGTCATGAAGCTCGCGGGCCCCGCCAATCTGCTGGTCCTGCTGACGGGCCTGCACCGCTTCGTCCGGGCGCTCACCACTCGCCAATGGGCCCCGGTCATCGCCCTGTTGACGCTCACACTTCTCTGGGGCGCGAGCACGGACTGGAGCACCGAACCGCTCGCACTGCGCTCGCTGACGATCGACCTCGGCTACCCGTCGACGTTCGCGATCGGTCTCGCGTTCTGGGTGTGGGCGGGCGCGTGGCGGCTGCGGCGGGAGGGGGCGCGCTGGGCCGTGGCGGGGGTCGCGGCGGTGGGCCTGGTGTGGCTCTGGCCGGACTCGGACCCCGCGTCGCCGCACGTCCCGTGGCTCGCGCTGATCGGCCTCCCGGCGTTGTGGCTGCGCCTGCGCCGCGACCGTAGGGACCCGCTCGTCCTCCTGTGCGCGGCGGGCATCGCGGCCCTCGCGTACGCCGCGCTGATCCACCCCTCCGCGTACGGCGCGGCCATGGTGCTCACGGTGGTGCCGCTCCAGCTGGCTCTGGCGATCGCGCTCGCGGCGCCCCGCCCGTGGCCGCGGCGTCGCAGGGCGCTCGGCGCGCTGGCGGCGACGGGCGCGGCGGTCGGCCTCCTGGCCACGGTCCTCGACCCGCCGCCGAGCTGGCCCGCGTACACCTGGGCGGCGCAGCACATTCCCCCCGGCGACGTGGTCCTGACCAGCGGCTACCGCCCCACCCGCTCACTGCCCGGCCACGGCCCGACGCTGGTAGCGCCCGCCCGCCCCGACCCGGTCGTCGACAGGGTCGACCGGGACCGGCGCCGGGCGGCGGTGCGCGCCTACCTCTCCCCCACGTCCACCCGCGCCGAACGGCAGGCCGTCGCCGACCGCTACCGCGTCCGCTGGCTGCTGCTCGACCGGGCCGAACGACTGCCGCCGGAGGCGGTACTGGTGGCGTGGAGCCGGCAGTCGGGGGAGGTACTGGCACGGATCAACGGCGTTTCATCCAGAGGCAATTGATGCCGAGGGAACTACTCGACGACGAGCTGCACGTCGATGTTGCCGCGCGTCGCGTTCGAGTACGGACACACCTGGTGCGCCTGCTCGACCAGCTTGCGGCCGGTCTCGGCGTCGACCGACTCGGGCAGCTCGACGCGGAGCACGACGGCGAGCCCGAAGCCCTCGCCCTGCTTGCCGATGGAGACCTCGGCGGTAACGGCGGCGTCGGCGACGTCCACCTTGGCGCTCCGGCCGACGAGCCCGAGCGCGCTGCCGAAGCAGGCGGCGTAACCGGCGGCGAAGAGCTGCTCCGGGTTGGAGCCCTCGCCGTTCCCGCCCATCGCGGTGGGCGGGGCGAGCTGGAGATCGATCACGCCGTCCGAGGAGACGGCGCGCCCGTCGCGGCCGTGGGTGGCGGTGGCGACGGCGGTGTAGATGGCGTCCATGGGGGACCTGCCTCTCGGTCGGTGAATCTCTCTTCGTACTCCCCAAATATAGCACACAATTAAATTGCACGCAACTGAATCGCGCAACCGGTACCCTGGACCCATGTCCAGCATGCCCAGCACTCCCGGCACTCCCAGCTCCGACGAATTCCTCCGGCTCGACCGCCAGATCTGCTTCTCGCTCAACGCGGCGTCGCGCGCCTTCGGCGGCATCTACCGGGTGCTGCTGAAGGACCTGGGCCTCACCTACCCCCAGTACCTGGTCATGCTGGTGCTCTGGGAGGCCGCCCCCGAGGAGGGCCCGCTCCCGGTCAAGCGCCTCGGCGAACGCCTCCGCCTGGACTCCGGCACGCTCTCCCCGCTCCTCAAGCGCCTGGAGGCGAACGGCCTCGTACGCCGCGAGCGCAGCGCCACGGACGAGCGCTCGGTGACCATCGCCCTCACGGATTCCGGCGCGGCCCTGAAGACCCGCGCGTCCGAGGTCCCCCGCAAGATCGCCGCGGCGACGGGCTTCGACCTGCACGAAATAGCGGACCTGCGCTCCCGCCTCGACCGCCTGACCCACGCCCTGGACTCCGCCGAGCTCTGACATCCACGTCGGCTTCACGTCGACCCGGAAGAGTTTCGCGCCGGGATCGAAGCTGCCAGGATCGACGCGATGGACACAGTCGCCGAGGTACACCTCGCCCACCTGCGCCGGCTGCGCGCCGCCAAGGACGTGATGGACCGGGACTGGGCCGACGCGTCCCTGAACCTGGACGCGGTGGCGGCCCACGCCGGCTACTCGCGCTCGCACTTCGTCCGGGCTTTCAAGACGGCCTACGGACGGACACCCGGCCAGTACCTCTCGCGGCGCCGCATCGAACGCGCGGCGGAGATGCTGCGCACCTGCGACCTCGGCATCACCGAGATCTGCCACCTGGTCGGCTTCACCGGCCTCGGCACGTTCACGACACGCTTCAAGCAGCACACGGGCCAGACCCCGGGCGAGTACCGCCGCGAGCAGCTCCGCGGCGGCGCCGCGCTCATCCCGGGCTGCTACGCCCTGCTGTGGGCGGGCGGTCTCCAGCCGCGTCGACAGAGCAGATCTCGACAGAGCAATTCTGAAGAAGCCTGCTGAGCGTCCCGCTGCCTACCGTGGACCGGCCAGAACAAACACACCGCGGGAGGCACCATGATCAAAGGCGTCGGCATCACGACCATCTGGACGCTCGACCAGGAACGTACGAAGACGTTCTTCACCGAGAAGCTCGGCATGGAGCTGCGCACCGACATGTCCATGGGCGACTCCCGCTGGATCACGGTCGGCGCCAAGGACCAGCCCGAGTTCGAGCTGGCCCTGATGCGCCCCGACGGCCACGGCGTCGACCCCGAGTCCGCGCGGGCCCTCACCGAGCTGGTCGCCAAGGGCGTCCTCGGCGGCGGCGCGCTGCGCACGGACGACTGCCGAGGCGACTACGAGAACTTCAAGGCGCGCGGCGTCGAGTTCCTCCAGGAACCGAAGGAGCGTCCGTACGGCATCGAAGCCGTCTTCCGCGACGACAACGGCAACTGGTACTCGCTGACCGAGCGCAACGAGGAGCTCGACCTCTCCAAGGACTGGGCATGACCGCCCCCGGCAGCGGCCCCGACAACACGGCGGAGCGCTGCGCCCTGTGGCGCGCGATGCACGTCCAGGTCGACGACGCGCCGCACGTCCTGGAGGACGAGGTGGGCCTGCGCCTGCTCGCCCCCGGCCCCGACTGGCGCGAGCGCCCCGACATGGAGCCTGCGTCGACCCGCGGCTTCCGGGCCGCGATGGTCTCGCGGGCCCGCTTCGTCGAGGACCTCGTGGAGCGGGAGTCGGAGCGCGGCGTCGACCAGTACGTCATCCTCGGCGCGGGCCTGGACACGCTGGCCCAGCGCCGCCCGGAACTCGCCGCGCGCCTCGACATCTACGAGGTCGACCAGCCGGGCCCGCAGTCCTGGAAGCGCGCCCGCCTCGAAGCGCTCGGCCACGGCGTCCCGCCCCGCCTGCACCTCGTCCCCGTCGACTTCGAGGCGCGGGAGTCGTGGTGGGACGGGCTCACGGCGGCCGGTTTCGACCCGCGCCGCCCGGCGGTCGTCGTCTCGACGGGCGTCGTCATGTACCTCACCCGAGAGGCCACGGCCGCCACCCTGGAGCAGAGCGCCAAGCTGGCCCCGGGCTCGACCCTGGCGCTCTCCTTCATCCTCCCGGCCGACCTCGTCGACGCGGCGGACCGCTCGGGCATGGAGACCAGCAAGAAGGGCGCGAGCGCCTCCGGCACGCCCTTCCTCAGCTTCTACGCCCCCGAGGACATGCTCACCCTGGCCCGAGAGGCCGGATTCAGGACGGCCGAGCACATCCCGGGCACGGACCTCGCAACCCGCTACTTCGCGTCCCGCGAGGACGCCCTGCGCCCGTCGAGCGGCGAGGACTTCCTCCTGGCCACCACCTGATCCGCGCGCGGGAAGGAACGGGGCTGGGACTGTGACGTGGAACTACGACGCGGTCGTAGTTC
>NZ_JBEOVM010000171.1:0-9461 GCF_040295505.1 Streptomyces sp. NPDC002790
TGGGCAATTCAAGCCCCTGCGGCGATTGAGCAGCGGGGTCCGGGGCGGAGCCCCGTGGCCGGGGGGGGGCGGGGGGGGCGGGGAACCCGTACGTGACGGGGCAGCGGCACAAATGCATAACGGCGCCGCACAACCCCCCGCCCCACCCCGCTACGCGCGTTACGCTCCGCCGAACTCAGCGCCCCACACGGCGTGTTGACGAAGGAGCACCCCACCATGCGTCCAACTCGTACGTCCCGGCTCACGCACATATCGGTCACCGTCGTCGGCCTCGCGCTCGCCGCCACCGCCTGCGGCGGCACCAGCAGCGAGAAGGGCGGAGGCGGCGACGAGAGCGGCAAGAAGCTCGGCCTCGCCATCGCGTACGACGTCGGCGGCAAGGGGGACCAGTCGTTCAACGACTCCGCCTATGAGGGCATGCTCAAGGCGAAGAAGGAGTTCGGCTACAAGACCGCCGACCAGGAGCCGAAGGACGGCGAGTCCGACGACGACAAGGCGCAGCGGCTCGCGAACCTCGCGAAGGCCGGCTACAACCCGGTCGTCGGCATCGGCTACGCCTACGGCCCGGCGATGAAGGAAGCCTCGAAGAAGTACCCGAAGACGACCTTCGGCATCGTCGACTCGGTCGTCGAGGGCAAGAACGTCGCCTCCCTGGTCTTCGCCGAGAACGAGTCCTCCTACCTGGCCGGCGTCGCCGCGGCCAAGGCCACCAAGTCCGACCACGTCGGCTTCGTCGGCGGCGTCGACAACGAACTGATCAACAAGTTCGAGGCCGGCTTCGAGCAGGGCGTGGCCGACACCAAGAAGGGCGTGGACATCGAGGTCCAGTACCTCGACGAGGACCCGGCCAAGGGCTTCGCCAGCCCCGACCTCGGCAGGGCCGCCGCCGAGAAGCAGATGGAGGACGGCGCCGACGTGATCTACCACGCGGCGGGTCTTTCGGGGCAGGGCGTCATCAAGGCGGCCGCCGAGCAGAAGACATGGGTCATCGGCGTCGACTCCGACCAGTACAAGCAGAAGACGCTCGCCAAGTACAAGGACTACATCCTCACTTCGGCGCTCAAGGAAGTCGGCGAGTCCGTCTACTCGCTGGCCAAGTCCGTCGAGGACGGCAAGCCGCTGACCGGCGTGCAGACCTTCGACCTCAAGGTCGACGGCGTGGGGGCCTCGGAGTCCAACCCGAAGTTCAAGGAGATCGCCGGTCTTTCCGACGCGGTCGCCAAGGCCAAGAAGGGCATCGTCGACGGCTCCATCAAGGTCGACACCAAGCCGAAGAAGAAGTGACCCGAACGGTGCCGCCGACCGCCTTCACCGGCGGCACCGCAAACCCGGCCGTATACGGCCTCGTACCCCCGTCGATAACAGTCTGGACAACCAGGGTTCTCTGTCGGGTCTACGCGCGTTACTCTGCGGCGAACTCAGCGTCGGCCCCCTGCCGTTCCGGCGCTTGTACGAAGGAGCACTTCTCATGCGCCGGGTTTCCCGTATAGCGGTCGCAGGCACCGCGACCGCCTCGCTCGCCCTCGCCCTCTCCGCCTGCGGAGGCACCTCGTCGGACGCCCAGTCGTCCTCCGACGGTGGCAAGGAAAAGGGCCTCGCCATCGCCTACGACGTGGGCGGCAAGGGCGACCAGTCGTTCAACGACGCCGCGTACGACGGCCTCCGCCAGGCCAAGAAGAAGTTCGGCTACGAGGTCGCCGACCAGGAGCCGAAGGACGGGGAGTCGGACGACGACAAGACCCAGCGCCTCGTACAGCTGGCGAAGATGGGTTACAACCCGGTCGTCGGCATCGGCTACGCGTACGCGCCCGCCGTCAAGGAGGCCGCCGCGAAGTACCCGAAGACCACCTTCGGCATCGTCGACGACGCGACCGCCAAGGGCGACAACATCGCCGACCTGGTCTTCCAGGAGAACGAGGTCTCGTACCTCGCCGGTGTCACCGCGGCCATGAAGACGAAGTCGGACACGGTCGGCTTCGTCGGCGGCGTCGACAACGCGCTGATCAACAAGTTCCAAGCGGGCTTCGAGCAGGGCGTGGCCGACACCAAGAAGGGCGTAAAGGTCGAGGTGCAGTACCTCGACGAGGACCCCGCCAAGGGCTTCGCCTCGCCGGACCTCGGCAAGGCCGCCGCCGAGAAGCAGTTGGAGGACGGCGCCGACGTCGTCTACCACGCGGCCGGCCTGTCGGGTCAGGGCGTCATCGAGGCGGCCGCCGCCGAGAAGGCGTACGCGATCGGCGTCGACTCCGACCAGTACGCGCAGGCCCCGCTGAAGAAGTACAAGAAGTACATCATCACCTCCGCCACCAAGGACGTCGCCAAGGCGATCCTCAACCTGGCGGAGTCGGTCCAGGACGGCAAGCCGGAGACCGGTGTCGTCACCGGCGACCTGAAGTCCGGCGAGGTCTCGCTCGCCGACTCCAACCCGGAGTTCAAGAGCGACTCCAAGCTCCAGGCGGCCCTGAAGAAGGCCGAGCAGGGCATCGTCGGCGGCTCCGTGAAGGTGCCGGAGAAGCCCAAGAAGTAGCACGCGGGAAGCCGGGCGCGGGGTGGCCGGCCCCTCCCAGCGGGGAACTGTTCCCTCCTGGGAGGTGACCGTTCCTCCTTGGGGAGGAGCCTTCTGCCTCGCGCCCCGTATCTGCGATCCTGCTCGAACTCACTTCTCGCACACCGCTGTTGGGGCGCTCCGCGTAGGCGACCCCCTTCCCCAGGAGAGTGCGCCATCGCCACGTCAAGCTCCCCGCCGGCCGATTCCACGGCCCCCGTCGCCGTAGAACTCAAGGGCATCACCAAGCGGTTCCCCGGCGTGGTCGCCAACCACGACATCCGCCTCACCGTCCACAAGGGCACCGTGCACGCCCTGGTCGGGGAGAACGGGGCGGGCAAGTCCACCCTGATGAAGATCCTCTACGGCATGCAGAAGCCGGACGAGGGCACCATCGCCATCGCCGGGGAGCAGGTCACCTACTCCTCGCCCGCCGACGCCATCGCCCGCGGCATCGGCATGGTCCACCAGCACTTCATGCTCGCGGACAACCTCACCGTCCTGGAGAACGTCGTCCTCGGCAGCGAGAAGCTGTACGGGATCGGCGGCAGGGCCCGCCGCAAGATCCTTGAGCTCTCCGAGCGTTACGGGCTCGGGGTGCGCCCCGACGTCCTCGTCGAGGACCTCGGCGTCGCCGACCGGCAGCGCGTGGAGATCCTCAAGGTCCTCTACCGCGGCGCCACGACCCTGATCCTCGACGAGCCGACCGCCGTGCTCGTCCCGCAGGAGGTCGACGCGCTCTTCGACAACCTGCGCGGGCTCAAGGCCGAGGGCCTGTCCGTCATCTTCATCTCGCACAAGCTCGGCGAAGTCCTCTCCGTGGCCGACGAGATCACTGTCATCCGGCGCGGCACGACGGTCGGCACCGCCGTCCCCGCCGAGACCACGTCGAAGCAGCTCGCCGAGCTGATGGTCGGCAGCGAACTGCCCACCCCGGAGACGGCGGAGTCCACCGTCACCGACCGCCCCGTCGTCGAGGTCGAGGAGCTGCGCCTCGCGGCCCCGGGCGGCGGCAAACCGCTCCTCGACGGCGTCACCTTCACCATCCACGCCGGCGAGGTGCTCGGCCTCGCGGGCGTCGAGGGCAACGGGCAGACCGAGCTGATCGAGGCGCTCATCGGCCTGGAGCACGCGGACAGCGGCACCATCACACTCCTCGGCGACGAGATCACCTCCTGGGCCACCCGCAGGCGCCGCGAGTCCGGCATCGGCTACATCCCCGAGGACCGGCACCGCCACGGGCTCATCCTGAGCGCCCCGCTGTGGGAGAACCGGATGCTCGGCCACGTCACCGAGCGGCCCAACAGCAAGGGCTTCTGGCTCGACCCGAAGGCCGCGCAGGCCGACACCGAGCGGATCGTCAAGGAGTACGACGTCCGCACCCCCGGCATCGACGTCACCGCGGACTCCCTGTCGGGCGGCAACCAGCAGAAGCTCATCGTGGGCCGCGAGATGAGCCACACGCCCAAGTTCCTGATCGCCGCCCACCCCACCCGCGGAGTGGACGTCGGCGCGCAGGCCCAGATCTGGGACCAGATCCGCGCGGCACGCCACGAGGGGCTCGCCGTGCTGCTCATCTCGGCCGACCTCGACGAACTGATCGGCCTCTCCGACACCCTCCGGGTCATCTACGACGGCCGCCTCGTCGCCGACGCCGACCCGGCCGCCATCACCCCGGAAGAGCTGGGATCCGCCATGACCGGTGCGGCCTCGGGCCACCTGGAGCACACGGAAGACGGTGCCTGACCATGAACATCCGTAAGCGATGGGCCGCCATCGACACAGAGCGGATCCTTCTCGCGGTGGCGGGACCGGTCATCGCGCTCGTCGTGGCGTTCGCCCTGACCGCGATCGTGCTCGTGGCCTCCGGCGAGAACCCCGTCGAACCGTTCTCGATCATGTTCGAGCAGGCGACGTTCTCCGACGTCCAGGTACTCATCATCAACGACGCCGCCGGCCTCTACGTCGGCGCGCTCGCCGTGGCCATCGGCTTCCGGATGAACCTCTTCAACATCGGCGTCGAGGGCCAGTACCGGCTCGCCGCCTGCGTCGCCGCCATCGTCGGCGCACACATCGCGTTCCCGGCCTTCCTCCAGATCCCGCTGCTCATCCTGTCGGCGGCCCTGACCGGCGCGATCTGGTCGGGCATCGCGGGCATCCTCAAGGTGACCCGCGGCGTCAGCGAGGTCGTCTCCACGATCATGCTGAACTCGATCGCAGCCTCGGTCATCGCGTACCTCACCCTGGAGGACGCCTTCGGCGTCGCCGTCGGCAACAACCGCACCACCGGCGAGATGGACAAGGCCGGCTGGTTCCCCGGCATCAACATGGGCGACGCGGTCGGCACCGTCTACGGCTTCGTCTTCGTCGCGATCGCCCTCGGCATCGTCTACTGGGTGATGCTGAACCGCACCCGCTTCGGCTTCGACCTGCGCGCCTCCGGAGCCTCCGACACCGCGGCCGCCGCCTCCGGCGTCTCGGCGAAGAAGATGGTCCTCACGGCCATGCTCCTGTCCGGCGCCGTCGCGGGCCTCGCCGGTCTGCCGACCCTGCTCGGTTCGACGCACACCTTCTCCGACTCGTTCCCGGCCGCGCTCGGCTTCAACGCGATCACCGTGGCGCTGCTCGGCCGCAACAGCCCGGTCGGCATGGCCCTCGCGTCCCTCCTCCTGTCGTGGCTGTTCAACGCGGCCGACCCGCTGGACCTCCAGGGCTACAGCTCCGAGATCGCCACGATCATGCAGGGCCTCATCGTGATCGCCGTCGTCGTCTCCTACGAGGCCGTCCGCGTCTGGGGCACCCGCCGCCAGCAGCAGCGCGTCGGCGCCGAACTCGCCGCGGGCCACGTGCTGAGCGCCTCCGACAACAACGACAAGAAGCCGGAGGTGGCCGCCCGATGAGTACGGCTCCCGTTCTCGACAAGCCCGCAGCGCCCACGGCGCGCCGCAAGCTCAGCCTCTCCGTCCTGCTCCTGATCATCGCGGGCCTGCTCTGCCTGGTCTCCGCGGTCCGCCTGATCACCGACGCGAACGGACTGACCTCCGTCAGCCAGATGTCGACCGCGCTCCAACTCGCCGTACCCATCGGCATGGCGGGCCTCGGCGGACTGTGGGCCGAGCGCGCGGGCGTCGTCAACATCGGCCTCGAAGGCATGCTGATCCTCGGCACCTGGTTCGGCGCCTGGGCCGGCTACCAGTGGGGCCCCTGGGTCGGCGTGCTCGCCGCCCTGATCGGCGGGGCGCTCGGCGGCCTGGTGCACGCGATCGCCACGGTCACCTTCAACGTCAACCACATCGTCTCCGGTGTGGCCATCAACATCCTCGCCCTCGGCGCCACCCGCTACCTCTCCGTCCTGATGTACGACGGGATGGACGGCGCGACCTCCCGCCAGTCGCCCGCGGTGCCGTCCCTCGGCGAGTTCACGGTCCCCGGCCTCGCGGACGCCCTCGCCGACCTCAACAAACACGGCTGGTTCCTGATCTCCGACATCGCGGGCCTGCTCGGCGGCGTCATGACGGGCGTGTCCTGGCTGACGCTGATCGCGGTGCTCCTGGTCCCCGCCTCCTGGTGGATCCTGTGGCGCACGTCGTTCGGCCTGCGCCTGCGGTCCTGCGGCGAGAACCCCGTCGCGGCCGAGTCCCTCGGCGTCAACGTCATCAAGTACAAGTACATCGCCGTGCTGGCGTCCGGCGCCCTGGCCGGCCTCGGCGGCGCGTTCCTCTCCATGGTCTCCTCCAACTACTACCTGGAGGGCCAGACCGGAGGCCGCGGCTACATCGGCCTCGCCGCGATGATCTTCGGCAACTGGATGCCAGGCGGACTCGCCCTGGGCGCCGGCCTGTTCGGCTACAGCGACACGCTCAAGGTGCGCGGCGGCACCGAGAACACCCACGCCCTGCTCCTCCTCATCGCGATTCTCGCGCTCCTCGCGGTGGCCTGGCTGATCTGGAAGAAGAAGTACGTGGGCGCGGTCGTCACCCTGGCCGTCTCCGTCCTCCTCTTCTTCTGGTACTCCTCCACCGATTCGGTACCGAGCCAGGTCGCCACGGCCATGCCGTACGTCCTGACCCTGCTCGTCCTGGCACTCTCGGCACAGCGCCTGCGCATGCCGAAGGCGAACGGGAAGCCGTACCGGAAGGGGCAGGGCACGTGACGGTCGACTGGGACCACCTGAGAGGGGCGGCTCGCGAGGCCATGTCCCGCGCGTACGCCCCGTACTCGGGCTTCCCGGTCGGCGCCGCGGCCCTCGTCGACGACGGCCGCACGGTCTCCGGCTGCAACGTCGAGAACGCCTCGTACGGCCTGGGCCTGTGCGCGGAGTGCGGCCTCGTGTCGGAGTTGGTGGCGACCGGCGGCGGCCGCCTCACCCACTTCACGTGCGTGGACGGCAAGGGCGAACTCCTGATGCCCTGCGGCCGCTGCCGACAGCTGCTGTACGAGTTCGGGGGCCGGGAGCTGCTCCTGGAGACGGGGGCGGGGGTGCGGACGCTGGGGGAGATGCTGCCGGAGGCGTTCGGCCCGGAGCACCTGAGCACGTAAAGCCCCTGCGGCGATCGAGCCAATCAAGCCCCCCCGCGGCGATCGAGCAGCGGGGTCCGGGGCGGAGCCCCGTGTCCGTAACGCCGGTGCGGCGGATCAGCTCCGCTCGGCCCGCCGCACCATCTCCGCGATCCACGTGGGCGCATACGGCGACGTACACCCCGCCGACGTCGGATACTCCTTGAGCACACCGAGCCGCTCGCCGACGGCAACCGCACGGTCACGCTGCCCGGGATGCGCAATCCCGATCTGCGCGAGACACGTGTTCATGTCCCACTGAAGCCGCTCGGGCGCGCCCCCCATCTCCGCCTCGATGACGTCAAGCAACCCCGACAGGTCAAGCCCTTCCGGCCTCTTCACCACACGGTCCGCGGTCAACGCCCACCCGGCCCCCGCGACCGAGGGATCCTCGTCGTCGAGCCAGGCCAGCCGCAACGCCTCGGCGTGCGGACTCTTCTTCACCACATAGTTGATCAACCAGTCCCGCACCTTCGGCGCCCGCGCCGCCCGCAGCATCGCGTCCAGCTCCCCCTCCCCGAACGCCTTCGGCCGGCAGACGAGAAGCGCGAGGAGCCGCGCCGCCGTGTCACCGGTCGCCCACAGCTCGACCGCGAGGTCCTGCCGCGTCTTGAGGCGCTTCGCGATCGCTCGCAGCTTGCCCAGATTCACGCCGTGGTCGTCGCCGTGCCGCTCGTTGACGGCGCGCGCCCTCGGATCCTCGAGCCCGGCCAGCTCGTCGAGCAGCTCGCGCACCGTCGCGGCGGTCGCCTCGGTCTCGGTCTCGGGCACAGCGGCCTCCTGTTTCCTGTTCGTCTCGGCGGGGGTCTCACGGTACGGCGCGGCGAGGTCGCCGGCACACTTCACGCGGAGCGTCTATGCGCGTAGAGTCGCCGCCGTGCCGTGGAGCGTGCCGGGTGCGCCACGCTGTGCTGAACCGTTGGAGGATTTGCCATGGACGTCATCTCCGTCATCCGTACGAAGCGGGACCGCGGACGCCTCACGGACGCCCAGATCGACTGGGTCGTCGACGCGTACACGCGGGGCGACGTCGCCGACGAGCAGATGTCGGCCCTCGCCATGGCCATCTTCCTGAACGGGATGGACCGCGCGGAGATCGCCCGCTGGACCGCCGCGATGATCAACTCCGGTGACCGGATGGACTTTTCCTCCCTCTCCCGTCCCACCGCCGACAAGCACTCCACGGGCGGCGTCGGCGACAAGATCACGCTGCCGCTCGCGCCCCTCGTCGCAGCCTGCGGCGCGGCCGTGCCGCAGCTGTCGGGCCGCGGCCTCGGCCACACCGGCGGCACGCTCGACAAGCTGGAGGCGATCCCCGGCTGGCGCGCGAACATCACCAACGACGAGATGATGCGCACCCTGGAGGACGTCGGCGCGGTCGTCTGCGCGCCGGGCAGCGGCCTCGCCCCCGCCGACAAGAAGCTCTACGCGCTCCGCGACGTCACGGCCACCGTCGAGTGCATCCCGCTCATCGCGTCCTCGATCATGTCGAAGAAGATCGCGGAGGGCACGGGCTCGCTGGTCCTCGACGTGAAGGTCGGCTCGGGTGCCTTCATGAAGGAACTGGACGCCGCCCGCGAACTCGCCCGCACGATGGTCGGGTTGGGCACGGACCACAACCTGCCGACGGTCGCCCTCGTCACCGATATGAACACCCCGCTCGGCCTGACCGCGGGCAACGCGCTCGAAGTCCGCGAATCCGTCGAGGTGTTGGCGGGCGGCGGCCCCGACGACGTCGTGGAGCTGACCCTCGCCCTCGCCCGCGAGATGCTCGACGCGGCGGGCCTGACGGACGTCGACCCGGCGAAGGCGCTCGCCGACGGTCGTGCGATGGACGCGTGGCGGCGGATGATCGCGGCGCAGGGCGGGGACCCGGATGCGGCGCTGCCGACGGCGCGTGAGACGCATGTGGTGACGGCGGGGGAGTCCGGTGTGCTCACCCGTCTCGACGCGATGGGTGTGGGCCTCGCTGCCTGGCGCCTCGGGGCGGGGCGCTCCCGCAAGGAGGACCCGGTCCAGGCGGCGGCGGGTGTCGAACTCCACGCCAAGCCGGGGGACTCCGTCTCCGCGGGTCAGGCCCTGATGACCCTCCACACGGACACGCCCGAGCGGTTCGCGTACGCCCTGGAGGCCCTGGAGGGGTCATACGACACGGCTCCCACGGCCACCGATTTCATCCCGCCCCGGACAGTCCTGGAACGCATCGCCTGACCGCGCCAATCCCCCACCCCGCCCCTTCCCGAAAGCCCTCAATCGCCGGGCGGGCTGGGTGGGTGGGCCTACCCGAAAGTCCTGCCGGACGGGCGGGGTCAATAGCCGCAGGGGCGATAATAGGCCCAAGATCGGTAGAGCACAACTC
>NZ_JBEOVM010000172.1:0-9384 GCF_040295505.1 Streptomyces sp. NPDC002790
CGAGGGCCGGGTCACCCGCGGGTGACCCGGCCCTCGTATACGTACTCGTGCTCTCAGCCGGAGGTGTTGCTCTCCGGCTCGATCAGGCCCTCGCGGTAGGCGATGCCCACGGCCTCGGTGCGGCTCGCGGCGCCCAGCTTGGCGAGGATGTTCGAGACGTGGACGCTCGCGGTCTTGCCGGTGATGAACAGCTCCTCGCCGATCTGGCGGTTGGTACGCCCCCGGCCCAGCAGCCGCAGCACGTCGCTCTCCCGGGCGGTCAGCGCGGCGATACGGTCCCCGGCGGCCGGGGCGTCGGCGAGCCGGCCCCGCCGGATCAGGGTGTCCAGCGCCTCGCGCAGCGGCTCGGCGCCGAGCCGGACGGCCGCGTCGTGGGCCGCGTACGCCTCCTCGGCGGCCTCCTCGCGGCGGTCGTCGGTGAGTAGGGCCTCGGCCAACCGCCTTCTGCAACGGGCCAGTTCGTACGGCTCGCCGTAGTCGAACGCCGTCACGGCCCGCTCCCAGGCCGCGACGTCGGGGCCGGTCTCGGCGCGCACCCGCTCGGCCTCGGCGCGGGCCAGCCAGGCCAGGCCCTCGGGGCCCTGCTCCGTACCGTCCTCGCCGTGCGCCGCCGTGTCGCGGGCCAGTTCCACCAGCTCGGTGGCGGTCTCCGCCCAGCGGTCCGCGCCCGCCGCGTCGCCGGAGAGCCGGGCCTCCTCCGCCGCGTCCGCGACGGCCGCGAGGGCCAGCGCGGCGAGCCGCACCACGGCGTCGGGCCGCGTGCCGCCCGAGACGTCGGTGAGTGAATCGACCGACGTGCGCATCTGTCGTACGCACTCCTCGGCGTCGCCGCGCAGCGCCGCCGCGTCGGTCAGCACGATCGCGGCGACGAGCGCCGCCATCCAGTCGAAGTGATGGTCGAGCAGCCCCCGGGCCGCGGTGACCGCCGCGTCGTACCCGCCGCGGGCCAGGGTCACGTACAGGGCGGGCGCGATCGCGAACCCGCCTGCGGGCGGCAGCAGTTCGGTGTCGGCGGCCGCCGCACGCGCGCACTCGTCCCAGCGGCCCAGCGTGTAGAGCAGCAAGGACTGCAAGTAGCGCAGCTCCAGGGCGTACGGCGAGGTGAGGAGCCCCGCGCGGCGGGCGATGGTGAGGCCCTCGGCGATCCAGGGCAGGCACGCGTCCAGGTCTCCGGACTCGTAACAGCCGATGGCGAGGTTGTAGAGCGCCCGCATCTCCACCGCGAGGTTTCCGGCGGAACCGGCCAGTTCACGGGCCCGGACCAGTCGATCCCGGCCCTGCGGGGTGCGCCGGGTGTGCACCTCGAGGCCGACCAGCGAGATGAGCAAGTCGGCCTGGGCGTCGGTCAGTTGAAGCCGCTCGGCGACGGCGAGCGCCTGCCGGGCGACGCGCTCGGCGTCCTCGCCCCGGCCCACGTGCCGCGCGGCCAGGACATGGGTCGCGGCGGCCCACACCCAGGTGCCCGACGGCGGCTCGGCCGGGATCAGCGACAGCGCCTCGCTGCTGTACGTGAACGCGGCCTCCAGGTGGTCGATCCGGATCAGGTTGCCCGCGAGGGTGTAGCGCACGCGCGCCGCGAGTTCCGAGTCGGCGTCGGATCCTGCGTGGGCGAGCGCGGAGCGGGTGAGCTGGACCGCGCGATGCGGGTCGCCCGCGCGGGCGGCGGCGGCCGAGGCGCGCAGGGTGAGGGTGGCCGCGTCGCCGGTCTCGGGACGGGCGGACACGTCCACCACGGCCAGGAGTTCGAGCGCGGTCTCCAGGTGCCGCAGCTCCTCGGCGGGTGCGCCGACGCGCTGGGCGTGGTCGGCGGCTTCGAGGGAGGCCGCGAGGGCGTCGGGCAGGTCGTGGCTCTCGCGCGAGTGGTGGGCGCGCTCCGCCGCGCTCTGCGGTGAACGGCCGTCCCCTGCAAGGAGTTTGGCGAACGTGCCGTGCAGCCGGACCCGTTCACCGGGCAGCAGATCCGCGTACACGGCCTCGCGGGTGAGGGCGTGCCGGAACGAGTACGTCGCGTCGTCGCCCGGCACGAGGAGCTGGCGTCCGACGGCCTCGCGCAGCGCCGACTCCAGTTCCTCCTCGGGCAGTTGTACGGCGGCCCGCAGCAGCTCGTGCCCGACCCGGCGGCCCGCGACGGCGGCCGTGCGCAGGACCTGCTGGGTGGTCTCGGTGAGCTGCTCGATCCGGATGAGCAGCAGGTCGGCCAGGCCGCTCGGCATGGCGGGGGAGTCGGCGCCCGCCTCGTCGCCGGGCAGCGCGGCGAGCAACTCCTCGGCGTAGAAGGCGTTTCCCTCGGCGCGGTCGACGATGCGGCGGACCGTGCTGTCGGGCACGGGGCCCGTACGGCGTGCGCGGACGAGCCGGGCCATGTCCGCGTCGGCCATTGGGCGCAGGTCGAGACGGTCGACGGCGGGCAGCCTGATCAGCTCGGCGAGCAGCGGCCGCAGGGGGTGGCGGCGGTGCAGGTCGTCCGCGCGGTACGAGGCGAACACCGCGAGGCGGCGGGGTTGCAGGACGCCCCGGCTGAGCAGGAAGCGGAGCAGGTCGCGGGAGGACTGGTCGGCCCAGTGCAGGTCCTCGACGACCAGGAGCAGCGGCGTCAGTTCGGCCAGGTCGGCGAGGAGTCCGGCGACGCCCTCGAAGAGCTGGAGGCGGCTGCCGGGGTCGGGCGCGGGACCGGCTCCCGATGCCGCGCCGATGAGCCGGTCCACCGCCGGGTACGCGGCGAAGGCGGGGGCGAGCCGGTCGTCGGCGGCCGCCGCGCCGAGGATCTCCGTGAACGGGAGGTACGGCAGGCCCACGTCCCCGAGGTCCACGCAGTGGCCGGTCAGGACGGTCAGGCCGGTGGCGGCGGCGTGCGCCGAGGCCTCCGTCAGCGCCCGGGTCTTGCCGACGCCGGCGTCCCCCGCCACCAGGACGGCGCGCGGTTCGCCGGCCGCGGCCCGCTCCAGGACGCCGGTGAGCCGGGCGAGTTCGTCCGCCCGGCCGATGAACGGCGTATCGAATGTCTGAGCCACGGGCCCATCCTGGCACGGCCCGGGCGGGGCTCTGGTGCGGTCCGTCTGGTCCGGCGGGCGGCCTATTGGAGCCGCCTGCCGGACCGGGGCGTCAGGCCGTCGCCTTCTCGCTGGGTGCCGCGTCGGGCGTCGCGTCCCCGTGGTTCGTGGCCGCGTCGTGCACGGTCACCTTGCGCAGGGTGGCCACCGAGAGGACCGCGGCGGCCAGGAGTACGACCGCCCCGGCGATCGCCGCGGCCTGCATGCCGTCGGTGAACGCCTGCCGTACGGCGGCCGTCAGGGCCGAGCCCGCCTCGCCCGGCAGTTGCCCGGCGACCGCGAGGGCGCCGCCCAGCGTTTCGTGGGCCGCGGCCGGGGCGTCCGCGGGGACGCCGTGGCGGTAGACGGCCGTGCCGATGGAACCGAGGACGGCCATGCCGAGGGCGCCGCCGAACTCGGCCCCTGTCTCCAACAGGGATGCGGCGGAGCCGGAGTTGGCGACCGGGACGGTGCCGAGAGCCAGGTCCATCATCTGCGACATCACGGTCACGATCCCGGACGCGAGGACACCCGCGCCGGCCAGGACCAGCCAGAGCGAGTCGGTGCCGGCCAGGGCCAGAAGCGCGTATCCGCAGGCGCCGACGGTGAATCCACCGGCGACGACATACGAGCGGTGCACGCCCTTCGCGACGAGCTGCGCCGAGACGGGGGCCGCCACACCGACCAGGACGGTGGGAACCAGCGACCACAGGGCGGCTGCCAGGGAACTCTTGCCGAGCACGGACTGGAGGTACTGCGTGGTGAAGTACGCCGAGCCCATCATGCCGAAGGAGGAGATGAGGTTCAGGACGACGCCGGGGGCGAATCCCCGGCCGCGAAACAGTGCGGGGGAGACCAGCGGCGACTTCGTGGTGCGCTGGCGGTGCACGAACAGCGCGGCGAACAGTAGCCCCACTGTGATCGAGACGACGTACCGCACGTTCCAGCCCTCGGACGGGATCTCCTTGATGCCGTAGATGACCGGCAGCACGGCCGCCATCGACAGCGGCACGCTGAGCAGGTCGAAGCGGCCGGGCACCGGGTTCCTGGACTCCGGCAGCAGGACCGGGCCGAGGACCAGGAGCAGCACCATCGCGGGCAGGTTGACCAGGAAGACCGAACCCCACCAGAAGCGCTCGACGAGTACGCCGCTCATCACCGAGCCGAGCGCGATACCGCCGGTCATGACGCCCGACCACATGCCGATCGCCTTCGCGCGCTGCCCGGCATCGGTGAACATCGTGCGGACGAGCCCCATGGTGGACGGCATCAGGGTCGCGCCGCCGACCCCGAGGAGAGCGCGGGCGGTGATCAGCGTCTCGGCGCTGTTCGCGTACGCGGCCAGGAGCGAGGCGGTGCCGAAGGCGGCGGCGCCGATGAGGAGCAGCTTGCGGCGCCCGATGCGGTCGCCGAGTGAGCCCATCGTCATCAGCAGGCCGGCGAGCACGAACGCGTAGATGTCGAAGATCCACAGCTGCTGGGTGCCGCTCGGCTCCAGGTCGGCGCTGATCTGGGGGATCGCGAAGTAGAGGACGGATACGTCCATCGAGACCAGGAGCAGCGGAAGCATCAGCACGCCGAGTGCGGTCCACTCGCGGCGCCCCGCACGGGGTGCGGCGGGTGGGGTGGTGCGCGTCGGGTTCGTCATGCCGGGAACTGTACGAGCGTCTTAAACGCTTGTCTAGTACGAGTGTTTAGTACATTCGTTTAAGACATGCGTCTGAATTCTGGATAGGGTGGGGCCATGGGACATCGTGAGGATCTGCTCGAAGGCGCGAAGCGCTGCCTGATGGAGAAGGGGTTCGCGCGCACGACGGCACGCGACATCGTCAAGGAGTCGGGGGCCAATCTGGCTTCCATCGGTTACCACTACGGGTCGAAGGACACGCTGCTCGCGCAGGCGTACGTGGCCCTGATCGAAGGGGCCTCGCTGGACTGGGGCGAGCCGAACGAACTGGCGGGCGCGCCGGGCTCGTTGGAGCGCTTTCGCGCCCTGATGGAGAACGTCATCGCCAGCCTCGGCAAGCCGGACTCCATGTGGCATCTGAGCATCGAGCTGCTGACACTGGGCGACAAGATGCCCGCCCTGCAGGAGTTCCTGGTGCGGGCCCAGGTGGAGGCCGGGCGCGGCTTCATCGGCATGATCATGGGGGAGGAGCCGCCGGCGGACGATCCGAAGGTGGCGACGCTCGGAGGGTTCCTGGCGGTGGTGTTCCTCGGGCTCGTCGCCCAGTACACCTTCGACCCGGAGACGACGCCGTCCGCCGAGCAACTCACGGAGGGGCTGCGGCAGTTGTTCGAGCTGTCACAGGCGTGACGCTTTCAGCCCCATGTGCAGGAGCAGCCGGTCCTCGCCCTCGTCCAGGTCGAGGCCGGTGAGCTGTTCCACCCGTGACAGGCGGTAGTACAGCGTCTGGCGGTGGATGCCGAGGGCCGCGGCCGTGCGGCCCGCCTGGCCCGCGCAGTCGAGGAACACCTCGGCGGTGCGCGCCAGTTGACGGTGGGCGGGGGAGAGCAGAGGCGCGACCGCCGGGTCGTGCGCGGCCTCCGCGGGCAGCGCGGTGAGCAGCCGGTACGGGCCGATCGACGACCACTGCGCGTCCGGGCCGAGCCGCGGGTCGGCCAGCGCCGCGCGCGCCGCGGCCGTCGCCTCCTGCCAGGCCGTGGCCAGTTCGGCGAGGTCGTCACGGGCGGCGCCGACACCCGCCGCGACCGGGGAACCCGCGCGGGCGCGCAACTTCGCCGCCGCCGTCAGCGCGGGCGCAAGCACGTCACGCGAACGCAGCCGCACCAGCAGGGCGAGGCACTGGCCCGTCACACCCCACGGCACCGTGCACAGCGCGTCCGCCGCCGGAATGGTGCGTACCGAAGGAGCGTCGTCGGGGTCCGCCGAGGGCCACGGCGCGATGCAGACCACCGTGTGAAGCCCCGACGCCCGGCTGCCGAGCGCCGTGCGCAGCGCCGCCACCGCCATGTCCCGCTGCCAGCCCCGCTCCGCCGTGAGCACGGAGTGGAACTCGCGGGTCAGGTCCGCGCCCGCCTGCGCCTCGTCGGCGAGCTGCGCGCCGATCCGGCCCGCCACCTCCATCGCCGCGTCGAGCTGCTCCGCCGTGGGACCCGGATCGTCGTCGAGCAGCCATACGTAGCCGAGGACGAAGCCGTGATGGCGTACGGGCAGGCAGACGCGGCCGCGGTAGACGCCGGCCTCCGGGGTGGCCGGGATCCGGACCGGTTCCTTGGCGCTCGCGATGCCGAAGCCCTCGAACCAGGAGCGGACCGCCGAGGTCGAACCGCGCGTCAGGATCGAGCGCGTGCGCACCGGGTCGAGCGCCGTCTCGTCGAAGTCGTCCGCGCTGACCTGCTGACCGAACGCGATCAGCCGGAAGTCACGATTCTCCAGCGTCGCGGGAGCGCCGAGCAGCGCCGAGATCTCGTCGACCAGTTCCTGGTAGTCGCCCTTCATCCCGCCATTCTCGCCCACCCCGCACCCCTCTTCATACAGATGTCTGAGGCGGCGGACACAGATGCGTGACAGCTGTCGATGGCACAGGATCAGAGGGATCCTTAGATTTCACGGTGGTTCCACGTGCTGTTCCCGCTTTGCGGTGGTTCGGCCCGTCCTCAACTCATGTCCCGTGGAGGTGCCCCGTGCTGGCTCCCTTGATCCTCGCCGCGTCGCGCAGCGACAAGATGCGCGCTTTTGTGTCGGCGGCGCCGGGCACCAAGCAGGTCGTCGACCGCTTCATCGCCGGTGAGTCGGTCGACCAGGTCGTGCCGATCATCGAGGATGCCGCCGCCAAGGGGCTCGAGGTCACGCTCGACGTCGTCGGTGAGGACATCACCACCGTCGAGCAGTCGCAGGCCGCGCGCGATGCCTACCTTGAGCTGGTTGAGCGCCTGAAGGACCTGGGCCTCGGCACGAAGGCCGAGATGTCCGTGAAGCTGTCGATGTTCGGCCAGGCGCTGGACGGCGGCCATGAGCTGGCCCTCGCCAACGTACGGCCCGTCGTCGAGGCCGCCGCGAAGATCGGCACCACCGTCACCCTTGACGCCGAGGACCACACCACCCTCGACTCGATGTTCGCCATCCACGAGGAGCTGCGGAAGGACTTCCCGCAGACCGGCTGCGTCATCCAGGCCTACCTGTTCCGCACCGAGGACGACGCCCGCCGCCTCGCCGCCGCCGGCAGCCGCGTGCGCATCGTGAAGGGCGCCTACAAGGAGCCCGCCGAGGTCGCGCACCAGGACAAGGCCGAGATCGACAAGGCGTACGTGCGGATCATGCGCATCCTCATGGAGGGCGCCGGGTACCCGATGATCGGCTCCCACGACCCGCGGCTCGTCGCCATCGCGCAGGAGCTCGCCCGGCAGGCCGGGCGCAAGCTGGACGAGTACGAGTTCCAGATGCTGTACGGGATCCGCAGCGACGAGCACCTGCGGCTCGCCGCCGAGGGACACCGGATGCGTGTCTACACCGCGTACGGCACCGACTGGTACGGATACTTCATGCGCCGCCTCGCGGAGAAGCCGGCCAACCTGCTCTTCTTCGCCCGCTCGGTCCTCACCAAGGGCTGACCCCTCCCACTTGCTCAACCGATAACTCCCCGACCCCCCGAAGGAGATACGGACCCATGACCCTCGACGCCGTGACCCAGGTCCCCGCCCCGGTCAATGAGCCGGTGCACGGCTACGCCCCCGGTTCCCCGGAGCGTGCCCGCCTGGAGACCAAGCTCAAGGAGCTGGCCGAGAACCCGATCGAGCTGCCCTGCACCATCGGCGGTGTACGTCGGATGGGTGGCGGCGAGCGCTTCGACGTCGTGCAGCCGCACCACCACAAGTCCGTCATCGGTACGTACGCCAACGCCACCGAGCAGGACGCCCAGGACGCGGTCGACGCCGCCCTGGCCGCGGCCCCGGCCTGGCGCGCGACGTCCTTCGACGACCGCGCCGCGATCATCCTGCGCGCCGCGGAGCTGCTGTCCACGAAGTGGCGCGAGACGCTGGCCGCCTCGACGATGCTCGGCCAGTCGAAGACCGCGCAGCAGGCCGAGATCGACACTCCCTGTGAGCTGATCGACTTCTGGCGCTTCAACGTCCACTACGCCCGCAACCTGCTCGCCGAGCAGCCGCCGGCGAACTCCACGGGCGTGTGGAACCGCATGGACCACCGCCCGCTGGAGGGCTTCGTCTACGCGATCACGCCGTTCAACTTCACGGCCATCGCGGGCAACCTCCCGACCGCGCCCGCCCTCATGGGCAACGTGGTGGTCTGGAAGCCGTCCCCGACGCAGACGCACGCGGCCGTCCTGCTGCTCCAGCTCCTGGAGGAGGCCGGTCTTCCGAAGGGCGTCATCAACCTGGTGACGGGTGACGGTCTGGCCGTCTCCGAGGTCGCGCTCAACCACCGTGACCTGGCCGGCATTCACTTCACCGGTTCGACCAAGACCTTCCAGCACCTGTGGAAGACGGTCGGCAACAACATCGAGAAGTACCGCACCTACCCGCGGCTCGTCGGCGAGACCGGCGGCAAGGACTTCGTCGTCGCCCACCCGAGCGCCGACCGCGCCGTCCTCAAGACGGCTCTGACCCGTGGCTCCTTCGAGTTCCAGGGCCAGAAGTGCTCGGCCTCCTCGCGTGCGTACATCCCCGCCTCCATCTGGAACTCCGGGTTCAAGGAGGAGTTCGCGGCCGAGGTCGACGGCATCAAGATGGGTGACGTCACCGACCTGTCGAACTTCATCGGCGCCGTCATCGACGAGCGTTCCTTCGCCAAGAACAAGGCGGCGATCGACCGCGCGAAGTCCGACGCGTCCTGCACGATCGTCGCCGGTGGCACGTACGACGACTCCGTCGGCTACTTCGTGCGGCCGACGGTCGTCGAGTGCTCGGACCCGGCCAGCGAGGTGTTCTCCACGGAGTACTTCGGCCCGTTCCTCGCGGTGCACGTGTACGAGGACGACCAGTACGACGCCATGCTGGAGCAGATGGAGTCGGCCTCGGACTACGCGCTGACCGGGTCGGTCATCGCGAACGACCGTGCAGCGGCGGCCCACACGATGGAGAAGCTCCGTTACGCGGCGGGCAACTTCTACATCAACGACAAGTCGACCGGTGCGGTCGTCGGGCAGCAGCCCTTTGGTGGCGGGCGCGCCTCCGGCACCTGTGACAAGGCGGGGGCCCCGCAGAACCTCCAGCGGTGGACGCTCACTCGCGCCATCAAGGAGACCTTGGTGTCGCCGACGGACTACGCGTACCCGCACATGGGCTGACCGCCTCTGCAGCGTGTCGCCGTCCCCCGGCCACGGGGCTCCGCCCCGGACCCCGCTGCTCAATCGCCGCAGGGGCTATAAATAGC
>NZ_JBEOVM010000173.1:0-9268 GCF_040295505.1 Streptomyces sp. NPDC002790
CCGTCCCCGGGGCTCCGCCCCGGACCCCGCGCCACAATCGCCGGCGGGGGGTGATTGGCAAGCCCCGCCGGCGATTGAGGCGGCCCGTCCGGCAGGACTTGATACTCGAGCCCGTCCGGCGGTTGAGGACCTTCGGGAAGGGGCGGGGTGGGGAATTGATCAGTCGGCAGGGGTGACGCAGGGGCCCTTCTTCCACCACTCCGGGAGCATGGCGATGGCCTCGTCGCCCAGCGGATTCACACCCGGCCCCGCAGCCAGCGAGTGCCCCACCAGGACATGCAGGCACTTCACCCGGTCCGGCATGCCACCGGCGCTCGGAAAGCCCTCCAGGACCTCGATGGCGTCCCGGCGGGCGATGTAGTCCTCGTGGGCCGCACGGTACTGACGCGCCAGCTCCGGGTCCGTCCCCAGGCGCTCCGTCATCTCCTTCATCACGCCATTGGCCTCGAGCGTGCCGATCGCCGACGCCGCACGCGGACACGTGAGGTAGTACGTCGTCGGGAACGGAGTGCCGTCCTCCAGACGCGGCGCCGTCTCAACCACGTCCGGGTTGCCGCAGGGGCAACGGTGCGCGATGGCGCGCAGGCCGCGCGGCGGGCGCCCCAGCTGCTCCTTGAACGCCTGGATGTCGGCGTCCGTGGGCGCGGTGGGCTCGGTCTGCGGCGGGGGCGTTTCCATCGCTCGGGTGTTTCCTTCAGTGATCGTCAGTTGTCGACAGAGATGGTCAATTGTCCGCCTGGTCGGCCTTGTCGACGCCGTCCCAGACGTTTGAGTACCAGGGGCGGTCCTCCGCGCCCTGCTCGGCGCGCTCGGCGGCAGCGGTGCGCTCGCTCGGCACCACGTAGCCGGTCTCGCCCGGCATCACCATGTGCAGGCGCTCCCGGATGCGCTGCTCGGCGAACGCGTCGTCCTGCCAGCGGGCCTTCTGGTCGCGCAGCTTGTCGACCCGCTGCTTGGCCTCCTGCTGCTGGCGCTGCAGGTCCTCGATCTCGCCGCGCTGCGATACGTACTGCCTTATCGGGTACGCCAGCGCGACCACGAGGGTGCACAGGACGAGGGCCAGCAGGGCCGCGCGGCCCGTGAGCCGGGAGCGGCGGGCCTGCCGCTTGCTCTGCGAGCGGTAGACGCGCTCGGCGGTCTGCTCGCCCAGAACGCGCAGGCGGGTGGCCGTCGAGAAGCGATCTCGGGAGTCCCTGTCCCGCACCTTTCCGGGCATCGCCTGCTCCCGCCTCCCCGCTCACGTACGTACGTCCCCGCACACGGTACGGGACCGAGTGCGGGGACGTACGGAACTACCGGCTCACGCGGGGGCCGGGTTCAGCCCTTGAAGCGCGGGAAGGCCGAGCGACCGGCGTAGACCGCCGCGTCGTCCAGGATCTCCTCGATGCGCAGCAGCTGGTTGTACTTGGCGACACGCTCGGAGCGGGCCGGGGCGCCGGTCTTGATCTGGCCGCAGTTGGTGGCGACGGCCAGGTCGGCGATGGTGACGTCCTCGGTCTCGCCGGAGCGGTGGGACATCATGCACTTGAACCCGTTGCGCTGGGCGAGCTCGACGGCGTCCAGGGTCTCGGTCAGCGAACCGATCTGGTTCACCTTCACGAGCAGAGCGTTCGCCGAGTTCTCCTCGATGCCGCGGGCCAGGCGCTCCGGGTTGGTGACGAAGAGGTCGTCGCCGACGATCTGGACCTTGTCACCCAGCTTCTCGGTGAGAACGTTCCAGCCGGCCCAGTCGTCCTCGAACAGCGGGTCCTCGACGGAGACGAGCGGGTACGCGGAGACGAGCTCCTCGTAGTACTCCGTCATCTCGGCGGCGGAGCGCTCCTTGCCCTCGAACTGGTACTTGCCGTCCTTGTAGAACTCGGAGGCGGCGACGTCGAGCGCGAGGGCGATCTGCTGGCCGGGAACGTAGCCGGCCTCCTTGATGGCCTCGAGGATCAGGTCGAGGGCCTCACGGTTCGAGCCCAGGTTCGGGGCGAAGCCGCCCTCGTCGCCCAGGCCCGTGGCCAGGCCCTTGCTCTTCAGGACCTTCTTCAGCGTGTGGTAGACCTCGGCGCCCCAGCGCAGGGCCTCGGAGAAGGACTCCGCGCCGATCGGGGCGATCATGAACTCCTGGATGTCGACGTTGGAGTCCGCGTGGGATCCACCGTTCAGGATGTTCATCATCGGCACCGGGAGAAGGTGCGCGTTCGGGCCGCCCAGGTAGCGGAAGAGCGGCAGGTCCGACGCCTCGGACGCGGCGTGCGCGACGGCGAGGGAGACGCCGAGGATGGCGTTGGCGCCGAGCGAGCCCTTGTTGTCGGTGGCGTCCAGGTCGAACATCGCCTGGTCGATCAGGCGCTGCTCGGTGGCGTCGTAGCCGACGAGCTCCGGGCCGATCTGCTCGATGACGGCGAGGACGGCCTTCTCGACGCCCTTGCCCTGGTAACGGTTGGGGTCACCGTCGCGGAGTTCGATGGCCTCGAAGGCACCGGTGGAGGCACCCGACGGGACGGCCGCACGGCCGGTGCTCCCGTCGTCGAGGCCGACCTCGACCTCGACCGTGGGATTGCCTCGGGAGTCCAGGATTTCCCGGGCTACGACGACGTCGATGGACGGCACGAGCATCTCCTTCTGGGATGTGACGAAGCTTTGCGGGCACCGTCGGACAACGGGTCCCGCATCCCCGAGCGTAACCGGCCCGAGGGCATCGGCCATCCGAACGCCCGTCTTGTGGACAACGCCGTTAGCGAAATGTTCCTTAACGGAACAAAAACAGCGACCTCCCTCCCGGCTGCGCCGGGAGGGAGGTCGCCGAAGTGAGCGGCCCGTGGGGACGGGGTGCGGCGGGGCTCGGCGTCCGCCGATGCCGAGCCCGTACCTGGTGGCCCTGTGCGGGCCTGGTGGCCCCTGCGCGGGGCCGGACGGTCTTAGCTGAGGTGCAGCTGCTGACCCGGGTAGATCAGGTCCGCGTCCTTGACGATGTCCTTGTTCTTCTCGAACAGCTTCTGCCAGTTCGAGTCGTGCGCCTCGGCGATCTTGCTGAGGGTGTCGCCGGTCTTCACCTTGTACTCGCCGTCACCCTTCTCGACCTTGTTACCGGTCGGGGTGGTGACGGTGTCCTGCTTCGGAGCCGCCTGCTTCGGGGCCTCCTGCTTGGGGGCCGCCTGCTTCGGGGCCTCCTGCTTCGGCTGCTCGCGCTGCTCGGAGCGGTCGGCACGCTGCTGCGTGCTCTGGGTGTCCTGCTGCTGCGAGGACGAGTCGTCCGCGCCACCCTCGTTCGGGGTGGAGGACAGGCCCGAGCCGCAGTTCGGCCAGGCACCGTTGCCCTGCGAGGCGAGAACCTTCTCGCCGACGGCTATCTGCTGCGCCTTGGAGGCCTGGTCGGCGGTGGAGGCGTACTGCGAGCCGCCGTAGGCGGACCAGGTGGAGGACGAGAACTGCAGGCCACCGTAGAAACCGTTGCCGGTGTTGGTGGACCAGTTGCCGCCGGACTCGCACTGCGCGACCTGGTCCCACTCGGACGTGGTCGCGGCGGAGGCCGAACCGGCACCCATCAGCGGCACGGCGACGGCGGCAGCGGCGACTCCGCCGAGCGTGGCGACGCGAACGGCCTTGGAGGGGCGGCGGTGCTTGTTGTTGCCGGAAAACAGCATGGAGATATCTCCTCACCGACGCCTGCGAGGTGAGCTGTCGGGTTCGGACCAGTGAGTGTCCGGCAGACGCATCCTTGTGCGCTGCTTAACCCCAAGCCCGTCCGGTCTCCCGGAAGGGCGGCTTACCTGGGTCCCCCGCTCCTGCCTACGGCGCTTACGCGTCGACTGTTCCCGTACGGACGTTGGCAGGATTCGGCGTGACGTCCATCGGGGCCCGCTGAAGCGAGCGGTCACGAACGTAAGCGGTCGATCCGTCCGATTTCAAAGTCGATCAGGGGCTTTGAGACCCATGTCTCACTCGATCGACATCGGACAAAGCCCCCTCAAACGGCCCGAACTCCCGCTACCTTTTGCCCGATCCGTCCCCAAGATCCAGGCTCTGACCAGGAAGGATGAGGTCTGGGTCGGTACCTACCGTCTCCTTGTTCCGCTCGTAGAGCGCGTCCCATCCGCCGTGCACGTCCTGAGCCTTCGCGATGTCCCAGAGGTTGTCGCCGGCGTGCACCTCGTACGTGTCGTCGCCGCGCTTCTCGTCACGCGAGGCGTGACGCCCCTCTCCCGTACGGGAGTCGGAACCGTCGTCACCGGCACGGTCTCCGCGGTGGCGGCCCGCCGTGGCGTCGTCCGACGCGGCACCGTCACCGTCACCGGAGGGGGAGGCGGACGGCGAGGCCGTTTCGGAGGAGGAGGAGGCCGTGTCGTCGCCGTCAGAAGGTGCGTGGGACTTGTCACTTGAGGGGGACGGGGAGCCCTCGGCGCTGCTACCGGAGGTATCGCGCGAGGGGTCGGCCGACGGCTCGTCCGACGCGTCGGAACCCTCACCGCCGTCGTGACCCTTGTCTCCCGAATCGGCTGAATCGGTGGAGCCCGCCTTGTCGGCGTCGTCGTCCGACTTGTTGTCGGCATCGGTGTCCGACGGCTCGGACGCGGAATCGGATGCCGACTCGGACGGCTGCGGCGACGCGGAGACGCCCGGATCGACCTCCGCCGAGTCGTCGCCCTTGGTGAGGTCCGCGGTGAGCGAGCACATCGGCCAGGCACTCACACCCTTGGCGTCAAGAACCTTCTCGGCGACGGCTATCTGCTGCGAGCGGCTGGCCTGGTCGGCACGCGGGGCGTAGTCGAGCCCCCCGTACTGCTCCCATCTCTCCTGCGTGAACTGGAGGCCGCCGTAGTAGCCGTTACCGGCATCCAGGCTCCACTGCCCACCGCTCTCGCACTCGGCGAGCTTGTCCCACGCCTGCGTGGTCGCGGCGCTCGCGCCGCTCGCGGCGAACAGCGGGATCGCGATGGCGCTGCCGGCGACTCCGGCGGCGACGACGAGAGCAGGGGCCTGGCGGGGGCGACGGTGTCGACCGTTCCCGGAGAGCATGCGGTTGCCTTTCGCGAGACTGATGCTGCTACGCGCGACGGGTGGTGCAAGTGGTGCGGGTTGTGCATGTGTCGCGATGATCCGTGAACGTAGCTGCACTCGAACGCCTGTCACAAGTCGATGCAGCGAAGATCACGTGAATGTCACATTGCTGACGGCCCGTCAGTTCCGGCGGGGTTCTGACGCGTCGTGAACTCCACCGGGAGCGTGCGCAGTCCACGCATGATGAGCCCGCCACGCCACCGCAAATCGTCAGGTTCCACCGCAAGTCGCAGGTCCGGGAGGCGCGTCAGGAGCGTGCCGAGGGCGGCCTGTCCCTCCAGGCGCGCGAGCGGGGCGCCGAGGCAGTAGTGGATGCCGTGTCCGTACCCGAGGTGCTGGTTGTCGCGGCGGGAGAGGTCGAGGGTGTCGGGCTCGGTGAAGCGCGCCGGGTCGCGGTCGGCGGCGGCGAGCACGACGAGAACCGGGTCGCCCGCACCGATCTCCACGCCGCCGATGGTCAGCGACGCCCTGGCGAACCGCCACGTGGCCATCTCCACCGGCCCGTCGAAGCGCAGGAGTTCCTCGATCCCCGTCTCCAGCAGGCCCGTCTCCCCTGCCGCGATCGACCTCTGCAGAAGCCCCCTCTGCTCGGGATGCGTGAGCAGGGCGTACGTGCCGTTGCCGATCAGGTTGACGGTCGTCTCGAACCCGGCGAAGAGCAGCACGAAACACATGGCCGCCACCTCGTTCTCCGTGAGGTGTTCGCCGTGGTCGGAGGCGCGGATCAGGTCGGAGATCAGGTCGTCCGTCAGGTCGCCGCGTTTGCGGTGGATCAGGTCGACCAGGTACGCGCGGATCCGCTTCACCGCGCGGCCCACTCCGCCGCGGGGGCCGCCGCCGTGGCGGATCATCATGCCCGCCCATTCGCGGAAGTCGTCCTGGTCCTCGCGGGGGACGCCGAGGAGGTCGCAGATGGCGTAGATGGGGAGGGGGAAGGCGAAGTCGTGGATGAGGTCGGCTTCGCCGTTCGCCGCGAAGGCGTCGATGAGGTCGTCCGTCAACTGCTGGACGCGTGGCGCGAATTCGGCGACGCGGCGTGGGGTGAACGCCTTCGAGACGAGGCGGCGCAGGCGGGTGTGGTCCGGCGGGTCGATGTTGAGGAGGTGGGTGGTCAGCTCGGCCTTGCGTTCACCGGGGATACCCGTCTTGCCCTTGGCGTGGCTCGGCTCGTCGTGGTGGTCCGCGTTCTTGCTGAGCCGTGGGTCGGCGAGCGCCTGGCGGGCGTCCGCGTACCGGGTGACCAGCCAGGCCTCGACGCCGCTCGGCAGCGTGGTGCGGTGCACGGGGGCGTGCTCGCGCAGCCAGGCGTAGGCGGGGTACGGGTTGCCGGCGAACTCCCAGCTGAAGAGTTCGGGGGCGCTGGAGGGAGTGGGGCTCTCGGTCACCACCTGACCGTAACCGGCCCTATGAGGTGGTGAGCCCCTCGGTCGTGCGTACCGCGTCCCGGTAGGCACGGGCGGCGGCTCTGAGTGCTGCCTCCGGGTCGACGCCTTCGGCCTCGGCGCGCAGGGCGAGGGTGAGGAGTTCGTAGCCGATGTCGTCTCCCGTGGGCACCGGGACGTCCAGGTTCGCCGTGCGTACCCGGGAGGCGAGTTTGGCGGCGAGGGCGAGGGACGGCTGGCCGAGGGGGACGCCGTCCGTGACGGAGGCGCGGCGCTTGGACTCGCCCTTCTTGCGGAGCCAGATCTCCCGGACCTCCTCCGGGGTCGCGGCGCTCTCGTCGCCGAAGACGTGCGGGTGGCGGTGGATGAGCTTGTCGACGATGCCGCCCGCGACGTCGTCGATGGAGAAGGGGGCCTCTTCCTCGGACTCCGCCGAGGCCTCCTCGGCGATGCGGGCGTGGAAGACGACCTGGAGGAGTACGTCGCCGAGTTCCTCGCGCAGTTCGTCGCGGTCGTTGGTCTCGATGGCCTCGACGAGTTCGTAGGCCTCCTCGATGGCGTACTTGGCGAGGTCCTCGTGGGTGCGCTGCTTCGACCAGGGGCATTCGCGGCGGATCCGGTCCATGACCTGGACGAGGTCGAGGAGGCGGGCGCCGGGCAGGTCGTAGGAACCGGGGAGCAGTTCGAGGTTCGGCATCTGTTCGCGGCCCGAGCCGGCGAGCCGCGCCAGGCCGTCCGTGAGCTGCCGGTCGCCCTCGGCGGTGGCGAGGACGACGAGTGTGCGCCCGCCGTCGGCGCAGCGGTCGACGAGCTCGCGGGCGGTGGGCGCGGCGATCGTGACCTGGACGCCCGCGTCCTTCACGTACGGCAGCTGCGGGTGCGCGGCGTCGGCGCACAGCACCTCGTCGGCCGTGCGCAGCGTCTGCCAGGCCTGCCAGGAGAGGAGCCCGGGGGCGACCCGGTGGCTGGTGGTGAGCAGGACGACGCGGCCGGCGGTGTCGCCTGCGGCGGCGGGGGCGTGGTGGTCGTGCGCCTCGGGTTCGTTCACCCCTCGAACGTAACGCAGGCCACTGACAACCCCGCCTCCCCCGGGTCTACGCGGTCTGCTGCTGGGCCGGGGCTTCCTTGGTGATCTGTCGCAGCCAGGGTGTCTTGGCGTCGACCCGGCTGTTCTTGGTGACGTCCCAGGTCCCGTAGCGGGGGTTGAGGTCGACGTTCAGCTCCTTGGAGGCGCTGGTGAGTGCCTTCCAGAAGACGGCCTTGCCCTGGGGGGTCTGCATGTCGGCGCCGAGCGCGGTCGACAGCTTCTGCGCCTCGATCTCCGTGCGCAGGCTCTCGGTGAGCCGCTTCGGCGGGACGTTGTACTGCTGCAGCCAGGCGACCTCCAACTGCTCGGAGCCGCCCGCCTGTTGCTCCAGGCCGGAGCGCATGCTCTGCATCTCCTTGCGGGTGACGGAGATGTCCGCGTCGGTGGCGGCGCGGTGCAGGACGCGGTCGAGGACCATCGTGTGCAGTGTGTTGCGGGTGAGGCCGCCGGTCTTGGCGATGGCCTGTTCGTACTGGGCGGAGTCCTTGGTGGCGGTCTGTTGTGCGTCCCGCACCTCGTTCACCCGGTTCTCCAGCTGCGAGACGGTGATCCGCTGGCCGCCGACGACGGCCGCGGCACCGGGGTGCGCTTCGCTGCCGCAGGCGGTGAGGGCGGGGACCGCGGCGATGGCGGCGGATAGAGCAACTACGGTGCGGCGGCTGTTGCGGCGGTGCAAGGTGGGGCCTCCCTGCGAGCAGTTTGTGCTTCGGTGCACAAAGTCCGGCGTTGATCGATGTTAGGCAGTGACCGCTTGCTAGGCCACCTATTCGACAACGATTCGCCAGGAGTTGAGGTACCGGAGTCGGCAGGACGTACCCGGGATCAGCCGCGTACCTGGCCCAGCCACTGCAATGTGCGGCGCACTTCCGCGGGGAACGGGTGGCCGGGTCCGTGCAGCCGTTCGGCGTCGTGCAGCAGTCGGGTCAGCGTCTCGTGGGCGGCGCCTCTGTCGCCCACGGAGAGCAGCAACTGGCCGATGCGGCGCCGTACTTCGAGGGCGAGCACGGTGAGTGTGCCGTCCTGTTTGACCATGACGTTCCGTGGCTTGAGGTCGCGGTGCACGATCGGCACCGCGTGCACGGCGGAGAGCACGGCGCACAGTTGCGCGGCGACGGCGACCGCCCAGGGCCAGGGGAAGGGGCTGTGCTCGGCGAGGTCGGCGCCGTCGATGTACTGCATGACGAGGTACAGCTCGTCGCCGTCGCTGCCCGCGTCGTGCACGGTGACGAGACCGGGATGGTCGACCTGGGCCGTGACCCGGCATTCGCGCAGGAAGCGGCGGCGCAGCTCGTCGGCCTCGGCGCCGGCGACCCGGTCGGGGCGTACGAGCTTCACGGCGACGCGGCGGTCGAGGCGCTGGTCGTACGCCGTCCAGACCTGGCCCATGCCGCCCTGGCCGATGAGCGTGGAGAGTTCTTGACTTGCATCCCCGCCCTGAAGGGCGGGGATTCTGGCCTTCCGCTTCCGTTGCTGTGCAGCTACGCGGCACAGGGTTCGGGCGGGAATCCTTGGCTTCCTGTTTCTGCACGTGGTGCCGGACGTGGTGTCCCGGTCTTACCTACGCTCCGCAGGCTGTCACCGCACAGTCCGGCGGCCTTCTTCACGTTGATCGCGGCGTTGACATCCCGGTCGTGGACCGCGCCGCAGGCAGGGCAGGTCCATTCCCGCACGTCGAGGGGCTTGGGCCCGTCCTTGGTGCCGCAGGTCGAGCAGGCCTGGCTGGTCGGCTCGTACCGGCCGATCCTGATCAGGG
>NZ_JBEOVM010000174.1:0-9090 GCF_040295505.1 Streptomyces sp. NPDC002790
GCCTCGGGGCTCCGCCCCGGTCCCCGCTGCTCAATCGCCGCAGGGGCTTGAAATAACAAGCCCCGTCGGCGGCGGTTGAGCAAATCAAGCCCCGCCGGCGATTGAGGCGCGGGGTCCGGGGCAGAGTCCCGAGGCCGCAATGCCGGTGCAGGTCACGGATGACGGGGAGCGGAAAGATCGATCAGGCGGCACACCATCTCGATGTCGATCTTGACCTGGGCGATGGACGCCCGCCCCGACAACCACGTGATGAGCGCGGAGTGCCACGTGTGCTCGATGACCCGGACCGCGGAGAGCTGCTCCAGAGTCGGATCGTCGAGCTCCATCGCGTCGAGAATGATCGCCGTGGTCTGCCGCGACACCTGGTCGACCTCCGGACTCACACTCCGGTCCGCGAACGTCAGCGCCCGCACCATCGCATCCGCGAGATGCGGCTCCCGCTGCAACGCGCGGAAGGCGCCCATCAGCGTCTCGGCCACCCGCTCGGCGGGGGAGTCGCCGGACGGCGGCCGCTTACGGACGGTGGTGTGCATGTGCTGGAGTTGATCCTGCATGGTGGCGACCAGGAGGTGCACCTTGCTCGGGAAGTAGCGGTACAGCGTGCCGAGCGCGACCTGGGACGACTCGGCGACCTCCCGCATCTGCACCGCGTCGAAGCCGCCGCGCGCCGCGAGCTGCGCGCTCGCGTGCAGGATCCGGCGGCGCCTGGCCTCCTGACGCTCGGTGAGCGCGGGGGTCGAGCGGGTGGTGGTTCTCGCGTCCGGAGCTGTCATCAGAAAGCTTTCCGTGTCCCGTGGAGCCCGCCGTGGCGTGAATCACCCGATCCACCTCTCGCGGCCCGGCTACCAGCCGGTAGATTCGATGCTCTTGAACGATCAAGTCTGAAACTTGTTCTAGATTAGCGTCCCCACGTAGTGTCCACGGGCAAGCAGGAAGAAGGGTGGCCTGGAGTGACCGCGGAGTCCTTGCGTATCGCTCTCCTCACGTACAAAGGCAACCCGTTCTGTGGTGGTCAGGGCGTCTACGTCCGGCACCTCTCGCGGGAGCTGGTCCGGCTCGGGCACCGCGTCGAGGTCATCGGCTCCCAGCCGTACCCCGTGCTCGACGAGGCGGCCGACGGCGCCGCCCTCGCGGGGCTCTCGCTCACCGAGCTGCCGAGCCTCGACCTGTACCGCAGCCCCGACCCCTTTCGTACACCCAAGCGCGACGAGTACCGCGACTGGGTCGACGCTCTTGAAGTCGGCACCATGTGGACCGGCGGCTTTCCCGAGCCGCTGACGTTCTCGCTGCGCGCCCGCCGCCATCTGAGGGCCAGACGCGGCGAGTTCGACGTCGTGCACGACAACCAGACGCTCGGCTACGGGCTGTTGGGCGATGTCGGCGCTCCGCTGGTGACCACCATCCACCACCCCATCACCGTGGACCGGCAGCTGGAGCTGGACGCCGCCGAGAACCGGCGGCAGCGGATGTCCAAGCGCCGCTGGTACGCGTTCACGCGCATGCAGAAGCGGGTCGCGCGCCGGCTGCCGTCCGTGGTCACCGTCTCCGGCACCTCCCGCGACGAGATCGTCCAGCACCTGGGCGTGCGTCCCGGGCGGATCAACGTCGTGCACATCGGCGCCGACACCGACCTGTTCTCGCCGGATCCGGCCGTGCCCGAGGTACCGGGCCGGATCGTGACGACCTCCAGCGCCGACGTCCCGCTCAAGGGCCTCGTCTATCTCGTCGAGGCGCTCGCCAAGGTGCGGGCCGAGCAGCCGGACGCGCACCTCGTCGTGGTCGGCAAGCGGCCCGAGGAGGGGCCGGTAGCGCAGGCCATCGCGGGGTACGGGCTCGAGGGCGCCGTCGAGTTCGTCAAGGGCATCAGCGACCAGGAGCTCGTCGACCTCGTGCGCTCGGCGCAGGTCGCCTGCGTGCCCTCGCTCTACGAGGGGTTCTCGCTGCCCGCCGCCGAGGCCATGGCCACCGGCACCCCGCTCGTCGCCACCACCGGCGGCGCCATCCCCGAGGTCGCGGGGCGCGACGGCGAGACCTGCCTGGCCGTGCCGACCGGCGACCCAGGCGCGCTCGCCGCGGCCCTCGGCCGGCTGCTCGGCGACCGTGAACTGCGCGCCCGGCTCGGCGCGGACGGCCGCACCCGCGTCCTGGAACGCTTCACGTGGGCGCGCGCCGCGCAGGGCACCGCCGAGCTCTACCGTGAGGCGATGGCGGCCGCGCCCCGGCCGAATCGCCCCGCGCGCACCGAAGTTGTCACCGAAACTCCCCAGGAAAGCAGGGCCACGTGCTGACCGTCGACTTCACCCGTTTCCCGCTCGCCGCGGGCGACCGCGTCCTCGATCTCGGGTGCGGGGCCGGACGGCACGCGTTCGAGTGCTACCGGCGCGGGGCGCAGGTCGTCGCCCTCGATCAGAACAAGGACGAGATCGCCGAGGTCGCCAAGTGGTTCGCCGCGATGGCGGAGGCGGGCGAGGCCCCCGCGGGCGCCACCGCGACCGCGATGGAGGGTGACGCGCTCCAACTCCCCTTCCCCGACGAGTCGTTCGACGTCGTCATCATCAGCGAGGTGATGGAGCACATCCCCGACGACAAGGGGGTGCTCGCCGAGATGGTCAGGGTCCTGAAGCCGGGTGGCCGGATCGCGGTCACCGTGCCGCGCTACGGCCCCGAGAAGGTGTGCTGGGCGCTCTCCGACGCGTACCACGAGGTCGAGGGAGGTCACATCCGCATCTACAAGGCGGACGAGCTCCTCGACCGGATGCGCGAGGCGGGCCTCAAGCCGTACGGCACGCACCACGCGCACGCGCTGCACGCGCCGTACTGGTGGCTCAAGTGCGCGTTCGGCGTCGACAACGACAAGGCGCTGCCGGTGAAGGCGTACCACAAGCTCCTGGTCTGGGACATCATGAAGAAGCCCGCGCTCACCCGGGTCGCCGAGGGCCTCCTCAACCCCGTCGTCGGCAAGAGCTTCGTCGCGTACGCCACGAAGCCGCACCTGCCGAAGGCCGACGGGGCCGCTGAGTGAGCAGCCCCGAGCGGACCGAACTCCTCGTACTCCCCGGTGTCCTGACGGCGGATCAGGCGGCGCAGACCGTCGACGGGATACTCGGCGCCCAGCGCGCCGACGGGGCCATCCCGTGGTTCCGCGGACACCACCTCGACCCGTGGGACCACACCGAGGCCGCCATGGCGCTCGACGTGGCCGGCGAGCACGAGGCCGCCGGGCGCGCCTACGAGTGGCTGGCCAGGCACCAGGCCGAGGACGGCTCCTGGTACGCCGCCTACCGCGACGGCGACCCGGACGACGTGACGGACCACGGCCGCGAGTCCAACTTCGTCGCGTACGTAGCCGTGGGCGTCTGGCACCACTACCTCTCCACCGGCGACGACGCCTTCCTCGACCGCATGTGGCCCGTCGTGTGCGCGGCGACGGAGTTCGTGCTCCGCCTCCAGCAGCCCGGCGGCCAGATCGGCTGGAAGCGCGAACCCGACGGCACACCCGTCAACGACGCGCTCCTCACGGGCAGTTCGTCCGTGCATCACGCCCTGCGCTGCGCGCTCGCCATCGCCGAGCAGCGCGAAGAGCCCCAACCCGACTGGGAGTTGGCGCTCGGCGCGCTCGGGCACGCCATCCGCAGTCACCCCGAGCGGTTCCTCGACAAGGGCCGCTACTCGATGGACTGGTACTACCCGGTCCTCGGCGGCGCTCTCGGCGGAGCGGAGGCGAAGGCCCGCATACAGGCCGACTGGGACACGTTCGTCGTCCCCGGTCTCGGGGTGCGCTGCGTGGTCCCCAACCCCTGGGTGACCGGCGGCGAGAGCGCCGAACTCGCCCTCGCGCTCTGGGCGGTGGGCGAGTCCGACTGGGCCCTCGGGATCCTCCAGGACATCCAGCACCTGCGCGACCCGAAGACCGGCCTGTACTGGACGGGCTACGTCTTCGACGACCAGGCGATCTGGCCGGAGGAACTGACCACGTGGACCGCGGGCTCGGTGCTGCTCGCGGTGGCGGCACTCGGCGGTGACGAGGCCACCTGCTCCGTGTTCGGCGGCGAACTGCTGCCGACGGGCGTCGAGCCGGACTGCTGCGCGTAGCCGGTTCCGCGGGTCAGTACCTGCGCAGCCGGTTCGCCACCGCGTGGCCGACGAACAGGTAGACGACGGCTGCGAGGCCGTAGCCGGCGACGACGCGTGCCCAGCTCGCGTCGAAGGTGAACAGGTCATGGGACCAGCCGGCCAGCCATGTGGACACGTCGTGGACGAACTGGACCAGGTCGTTGCCGCGGTTCGCGTCCAGGAGATACATCAGGATCCACAGGCCGAGGATCACGGCGAATACATCGGCCACGATCATCACGACGCGGGCTGCCTCGTTGGTGCCTCGATAGTGCCGGTTCGCAGACATGACGACCGGTTGCCCCCGAAGCCTGCACTGAAACACGTACGGGCTCGCCCGAGTGGCGCACGCCGCGGGGCCGGGTGACGCTGCCACCAATGCCCGCTCAAGGCCCGGAGGTATGCGGTGGTACCCCGTTCACCCCTGTCCGTACGACGTCTGCTCACTGCGTTGCTGCTGTGCGGCGCGCTGCTCGCGGGCGCGACGGCGTGCGGTTCCGACAGCGAATCGGCGTCCGCGACCAAGGCCTCGTCGAGTGCGAGCGCCACCACGAAGGCCGAGAAGCAGAAGTTCGCCAAGACCCGGTTCGCGGCGAACGCGGGGCTCGCGGCGGGGGCCACGTATCAGTGGATCGTGAAGCCGTACCGTGCCGGCAAGTTCAAGTCCGGCGCGGACGGCCGCAGGTTCGCCATGGTGAAGGCGGGGCTCGCGGGCGCGTTCACGTACAACCGGCTGAAGGCCGCGCAGAAGAACGCCGAGGGTGACCCGACGCTCTCGAAGGCGGTCGCGCCGCTGTCGGCCGGCATCGCGTCGCTGAAGGGCCTGTCGACCAAGCTGCGCAAGGGTGAGGGCCTCGGCGACGTGACCTCCTCCTTCAACGACGTCATCAACGACGTCAAGGGCGCGGGCAAGGACGCGGGCGCCGAGGTGACGAACAAGGTCCCGTCGGCCTCGCAACTCACCAAGGGCTCGTAGCGCCCTTAGACGTCTAGTCGTCTACGAGTTCAACTCCGCCAGTACGCGCAGCGTGTGCGGGTCCGGGGACAGGGCCAGCAGGTCCGTCACCGGGCCCTTGCGCCACAACTCCAGGCGCTCCGCGATCCGTTCGCGCGGCCCCACGAGCGAGATCTCGTCGGCGAACGCGTCCGGCACGGCCAGCACCGCCTCTTCCCTGCGCCCCTCGGCGAACAGGTCCTGGATGTGCCGGGCCTCGGCCTCGTACCCCATCCGTGCCATGAGGTCGGCGTGGAAGTTGCGGGTCGCGTGGCCCATGCCGCCGATGTAGAAGCCGAGCATCGCCTTCACCGGGAGCAGCCCCTCGGCGACGTCGTCGCAGACCTTCGCGCGGGCCATGGGCGCGATGGTGAAGTTCTCGGGCAACTCGGTGAGCGACGCCTGGTACGCATCCGTCCGCGTCGGCGACCAGTACAGCGGCAGCCAGCCGTCCGCGATCCGTGTGGTCTGCGCGATGTTCTTCGGCCCCTCGGCGCCGAGCAGGATCGGCAGATCGGCGCGGAGCGGGTGCGTGATCGGCTTCAGGGCCTTGCCGAGCCCGGTGCCGTCGTCCCCGTTGTACGGATGCGAGTGGAACCGCCCGTCGACCTCCACCGGCCCCTCGCGCCGCAGCACCTGCCGTACGACGTCCACGTACTCGCGGGTGGCCGTGAGTGGGGAGCGGGGGAACGGGCGCCCGTACCAACCCTCCACGACCTGCGGTCCGGACAGGCCGAGCCCGAGCATCATCCGGCCGCCCGACAGGTGGTCCAGGGTGAGTGCGTGCATCGCGGTCGTGGTGGGGGAGCGGGCCGCCATCTGCGCGATCGCCGTGCCGAGCCGGATCCGCGAGGTGTGCGCGGCGAACCAGGTGAGCGGGGTGAAAGCGTCGCTGCCCCAGGACTCCGACGTCCACACCGAGTCGTAGCCCAATTCCTCGGCGTCCCGCACGAGTTGAAGGTGATCGGGGTCCGGCCCGCGACCCCAGTAGCCGAGTGCGATTCCGAGCCGCATCTGTGCCCCCTGCCCGTGAACTGAGCTGAACTGACGGTATGTCAATTTGCGCGAGCGAGACTACGCGAAAGGCCCCTCACCCGGAAGACGGGCGAGGGGCCTTGAACTGCTTTGATCCCCGTGGAGGGATCGGGTCAGCCGCGCTGGATCCCCGAGGTGTCCTGGAGCACACCGCGGCGGCCGTCCTGCGTCTGGGCGACGAGGCCGGGGCCCCGCTGCTCGACCGCCAAGTACCAGGTACCGGGTGCCAGTTCGGCGATCTGCGCCTGCGAGCCGTCCTCCGCGAAGAGCGGACGCGGCACCGGCACGGCGAACCAGAACGGCGAGAAGTCCGCGGCGGGCGGCTGCGCGGCGGCCTGCGGGGCCGGGGCACCGGCCTGCTGCGGTTGGCCGCCGTACGGCTGCTGCTGACCCGGGCCCGGCTGCTGCGCGCCGTAGGGCTGCTGCTGGCCGGGGCCGCCGGGCTGCTGCTGGGCGCCGGGGTAGCCGTAACCCTGCTGCGGCTGGCCGCCGTACGGCTGCGGCTGCTGCGGGCGCGGGGAGCCGAGGAGGGCGCCCTTGAGGGCCGGGACGAGGGGGGTCGCGATCGCGGCGGCGGCCATGATCAGGGTGGCGACGAGGCTGAGGATGAGGCCGATGCCGGCGCTCGGACCGTCGGAGGAGGCGCTGCTGCCGACGTTGTTGATGCCGCCCGACGGGTCGAAGATGTTGCCGAGCGCCGCCCACGCGGCCAGCACCGTGGCCGCGATGCCGAACTGGCCGAGGTCGATCCCCGCGACCTTGCGCGGCTGCGCCGTCCCACGGCTGATCACGATGAGCACGGCGCCGATGACGCCCGCGAGCACCACGCTCATGAGAAGCGGGCCGCTCTCCCAGGAGTTCGGGAACTCGACGCTGTCGGGCGCCCCGTCGACGGAGTAGATATCGAGGAACGAGGCGATCAACAGCAACACCGCTGCTCCGATCACCACGCCGTCGCCTCGAGTGAGGGAGCGGATATTCACTTCAAGTCCTTCGTCAGTCGTCCGGTCATCGGTGGAGGCGGCGCATAGCGCAGGGGTGGCCCCACATCGTACGGAGGACACTATCGCCCGGGTCCGGGGAGTGTCTGCCGAGATCCATAGGGTGACAGTTACCCGCCGAGGAAACTCACGATTCCTTCAGAGATGCCCTGCGCCGCCTTCTGCCGCCACGCGCCCGACGTCAGTCGCTCGACGTCCTGCGAGTCCCGCATGTTGCCACACTCGATGAAGACCTTCGGAACCTTGGAAAGGTTGAGTCCTCCCAGGTCACTGCGGGTGTCGAGGCCCGTGCCACCACCGATGTAGTTCGACGGGGCCTGGCCCGTGGCCTTGAGGTACTTGCCCGCGATCCGCTCGCCGAGGTCGCGTGAGGGCTTCACGATCGGGGTGGTGTCGGCGGCTCCCGCGCGCACGGATGCGGGAAGGATCACATGGAAGCCGCGGTTGCCCTGGCCCGAGCCGTCCGCGTGGACGGAGACGACGGCGTCGGCCTTCGCCTTGTTGCCGATCTCGGCGCGCTCGTCCACACACGGTCCCCAGGACCGGCCCCCGTCCTGCGTCAACCGCACGGTCGCGCCCTGCCGTTCGAGGACCGTCCGCATGCGCTTCGCCACGTCCAGCGTGAACCGGGCCTCGGTGTAGCCCGCGTTCGTCGACGTACCCGTGGTGTCGCACTCCTTGGAGCCGTTGCCCACGTTCACGGACCGGTTGATCTCGGTGGCGTGCTTGAAGTTGCCCGGGTTGTGGCCGGGGTCGATGACGACGAGCTTGCCCTTGAGGGGTCCCGAGCCGCCGGCGGGCTTCGCGGGGGCTTTGGACGTTTTCGGGGCGGAGGGGCTGGCGGTGGCGCTCGACTTCGACTTCGACGGGGCCGTCGGGCTCGGCTCCTTCGCGTCCTGCGAGGGCGAGGCGGTCGAGGACTGACCGGGCGCGGGCAGCACCTTCGGCGGCTCGCTGTCACCCGGCCCGCTCACGACCTGCCACACCAGCCACGCCGCGAGCGCGGTGGGCACCAGCGCGGCGAACGTGACGAGCACGGGGCGCCCGCCGAAGCGGCGCCGAGGCGCGCCCTCGCGGTAGTAGTCCTCTTCGAAGCCATCGGGTTCCGGACCTGCGTACGACACGTTTCCGACCTTAACCGCGCGCTCAGATCCCTGCGCCACTTCGACGCAGGACGCGCAGCGAGTCGCACTTTGAGACCTCGGTGAACGCCCCGGACGCGAGTGCCCGCTGGTACACGCGGTACGGCGCCTGCCCCGTCCACTCGTCGTGCTTCACGGGAAAGACGTCGTGGATGAGGAGAAGGCCGCCCTCGACGACGTGCGGGGCCCAGCCCTCGTAATCGGCTGTGGCGTGCTCGTCCGTGTGCCCGCCGTCGATGAAGACGAGCCCGAGCAGCCCGCCCCACACCTTCGCTACCTGCGGCGACTTTCCGACGAGCGCGACCACGTGGTCCTCCAGCCCCGCCGCGTGCAGCGTGCGCCGGAACGTGGGGAGGGTGTCCATGATCCCCACCGCCGGGTCCACGGTCTCGGGGTCGTGGAAGTCCCAGCCCGGCTGCTGCTCCTCGCTGCCGCGATGGTGGTCGACGGTGAGCGCCGTGACCCCGGCCGCGCGCGCGGCGTCGGCGAGCAGGACGGTGGACCGCCCGCAGTACGTCCCGACCTCCAGAAGGGGGAGGCCGAGCGCCGCCGCCTCGACGGCGGCGGCGTACAGCGCGAGCCCCTCACCGCGCGGCATGAATCCCTTGGCCGCCTCGAAAGCGGCCAGGATCTCCGGGGCGGGGGCGTGGCTGCGGCTTGTGATGCTCATGCCGATCACTCTGCCCTACGTGGAGCGTGGCTGGAGTTGGGGGGTGGGCGTGGGGGGGGTGGTCGGCTAAACTAAAATAAAAAATTAAAAGAACAAGAAACAACACCCCTCACCAACCACGAACGCCCCCAACCC
>NZ_JBEOVM010000175.1:0-9062 GCF_040295505.1 Streptomyces sp. NPDC002790
TCTCCAATCACCATTTCTTACCCCGGTGTTTGGGCGGTGGGTTTTTTGGGGGCCCCCCTTAACCCCGCCCCCCCCTCTCAATCCTGTTGGCCGGGGGGGCGGCCGCCGTGAGCGTACGGATCAGATGAGGCCCAGGCCGCGCACGGCCTCGCGCTCGTCCACCAGCTCCTGCACGGACGCGTCGATGCGCGTACGCGAGAACTCGTTGATCTCCAGGCCCTGGACGATCTCGTACTTGCCGTCCTTCGTGGTGACGGGGAAGGACGAGATGATGCCCTCCGGCACACCGTACGAGCCGTCCGACGGGATGCCCATGGAGGTCCAGTTGCCCTCGGCCGTGCCGTTGACCCACGTGTGGACGTGGTCGATCGCGGCGTTGGCGGCGGAGGCGGCGGAGGACGCGCCACGGGCCTCGATGATCGCGGCACCGCGCTTGGCGACGGTCGGAATGAAGTCCTCGGCCAGCCACTTCTCGTCGTTGCCGATGGCCTCGATGGCGGGCTTGCCCGCGACCGTGGCCTGGAAGATGTCCGGGTACTGGGTCGCCGAGTGGTTGCCCCAGATCGTCAGGCGCTGGATGTCGGCGACCGTGGCGCCCGACTTCTTCGCGAGCTGGGTCAGCGCGCGGTTGTGGTCGAGGCGGGTCATCGCGGTGAAGCGCTCGGCCGGTACGTCCGGGGCGGCGGCCTGGGCGATCAGCGCATTGGTGTTCGCCGGGTTGCCGACGACGAGGATCTTGACGTCGTCCGCGGCGTTGTCGTTGATGGCCTTGCCCTGCGGCTTGAAGATGCCGCCGTTGGCCTCGAGGAGGTCGCCGCGCTCCATGCCCTTCGTACGCGGGCGGGCGCCGACGAGGAGACCGACGTTGGTGCCGTCGAAGGCGACGTTCGGGTCGTCGGTGATCTCGATGCCCTGAAGCAGCGGGAAGGCGCAGTCGTCGAGCTCCATGGCGGTACCCTCGGCGGCCTTGAGCGCCGGGGTGATCTCCAGGAGACGCAGCTTGACCGGCACGTCCGCGCCGAGCAGCTGGCCGGAGGCGATGCGGAAGAGCAGTGCGTAGCCGATCTGGCCGGCGGCGCCGGTGACGGTGACGTTCACGGGAGTGCGGGTCATGGCGTTCTCCGTAGGACAGCAGGTCATTTGATCGATCTCTTGGTATCAAGAGATCCGTTCGTCAGGCTACCGCGCCCCGCCCGCACGGGAACCACAGGTCCCTGTGGATCGCCCCACAGCCCCTCCCGTGCCCTGGTACGAACACGCGAACGGCCGCCGAGCCCGGGAGAGAAAGGCTCAGGCGGCCGCCGTGGGGGTGCTACTGCGCGATCCCGTGGGGTACTGGTCCGCCTTCCCCGAAGCGGCTCACCCATGCACGGCTACTTGGTGCAGCCCTTCTGCCCATTCGCGAGCGTCGCGCACGCCTTGACGTCGGAGGCCGCGTCCACGGCCATCATCGGCGTGTACGCGTCCGTGTCCGCGGCGCTGACCGTGCCCTTCTTCGAGGACGCGGCGCCCTTCTGCAACTGGACGGCGTCACCGGGGGCCGCGCCCTGGATCCGGGCCCAGGCCGCCTTGCACGTCTTGCTGTAGCGGACCTGGACGGTGACGGTGCCGACCACGGCGTCGGTGGAGTTCAGCGCGTGTTCGCCGCCGCAGTTCATGGCTTCCGGGTCCTTGCCGCCGCAGCCCGCGCCCACGCACTTGACGCCGTCGGGCAGCTGGGGCGCGCTCGCGCTCGGCGAGGGCGACTTGCCTGCCTCGGCTCCGTCGTCCCCGGTCCCCCTGACCACGAAGAAGCCGACGGCGATGATCAGGGCGGCGCCCAGCGCCCCGGCCCCGAACATCACCAGCCGGCGCCGGCCGCCCCCGCCGCCACCCGGCACCGCGCCCCGCGGCGGCTCCTGCGGCGGTTCCTGCGGCGACAGCACGGGGGCCGGTCCGAACTGGTCCACGCTCGGCGCCGACGCCTGGGGCGGCACGGTCGGGCGCTGCGCCCCGCCGGGCCCCGCCGGCTTGGCGGGCTTGGCCTGTCTGGTCTGCTTGGCCGGTTTGGTCTGCGTGGCCTGCCCCGGCCCCCCGAACTCGCCCAGCGCGGCCCGCGCCTGGGATATCCGGATGGCCTCCATGGTCATGTCGTGGCGCATCTCGGAACGGCTCCACGCGCGCTCCGCGAGCTCCCACATCGTCGTCAGGTGAACGGGGTTGGTGCCGGTCACCTCGGCGAGCGCGACGATGGCGCCCTTGGGCGCGAGCAGCCGCCCGTTCAGGTACCGCTCCCACGACGTCTTGCTGTACCCGGTACGGTCCGCGAGCGCGGCGATCCCCAGGCCGCTGCGGTCCACAAGTCGGCGCAGCTGCCCGGCGAACTCCCTGACCTGTGGATCGAGTTCATCCGGAAGCGCCTTCCAACGAGGCATATCGCCCTTCCCCCTTATTCCCCCCGCGAGCCCTGTTCCCCCGCGCCGCGCGTCGCACTTCGGCCCCCAGTGGCTACCCATTGGGATGCGGGAAACCAGGATGTCAGTTCCCGGTCCGGGGGCGTATGGGGTCATTCGACAGCGTGCACCGGGCCCTGCGTGCGGAAAACCCCGAGAACGTGCCGGAGATCACCACAAAAGGAGGCGGGGCCTCCAATGTGGAGGCCCCGCCTGTCACTTGGGGTCGTCAGCGGCTCACGGACGGCTCATCGACGGCCCGTTCGACGGTTCAGCGCACCGTGAAGTGCAGCGTGTCCTGAAGGAACGGAAGCTTCAGCCACGGTTCGGGCTGCGCCATCAGCGCCAGCAGCACGATGACGATGCCGAGGCCCGCGCACGTGACCATGTCGGTGAAGCGCGAGCGCACGGCCAGCATCCCGACGTCCGGCAGCAGCCGGCGCAGCACGGCGCCGCCGAGCAGCGCGACACCCACCAGGATCGTGCCGACGCGGAACAGACCGAAGGCGGTCAGCAGCAGCCCGAGCGCGGTCACCGAGAGAACGGCGATGATCGGCCACTGGCGGGCGGGCGCGGGCGCGTCCCCGCCGGCGGCCCGGCCGCCGCCCTCCGGGCGCGCGGTGTCACGCGTGAAGAGCGGGAAGCGCCGGCTGCCGGACTTCTTCGGGTCCTGGGAGGCGCCTTCGGACGCGGCACCTTCGCCGACACCCATGGCCGCGCTCCCGGCCGCTTCAGCCGACACCGTTCGCGTCCCGTTCGGCGGCCTCGACCACGTTCACGAGGAGCTGGGCACGGGTCATCGGGCCGACCCCGCCCGGGTTCGGCGAGATCCAGCCCGCGATCTCGGTGACGCCGGGGTGCACATCGCCGACGATCTTGCCGTTCTCGTCGCGCGAGACGCCGACGTCGAGCACGGCGGCTCCGGGCTTCACGTCCTCCGGCTTCACCAGGTGCGGCACGCCCGCGGCGGCCACGATGATGTCGGCCCGCTTGAGGTGCGCGGACAGGTCACGGGTGCCGGTGTGGCACTGCGTCACCGTGGCGTTCTCGGACTTGCGGGTGAGCAGCAGTGGCATCGGCCGGCCGATGGTCACGCCACGGCCGACGACGACGACCTCCGCGCCCTTGATCTCCACACCGTGCTTGCGGAGCAGCGTGATGATGCCGTACGGGGTGCAGGGCAGCGGCGCCGGCTCGTTGAGGACGAGGCGGCCGAGGTTCATCGGGTGCAGGCCGTCGGCGTCCTTGTCCGGGTCCATCAGTTCGAGGACGCGGTTCTCGTCGATGCCCTTGGGCAGCGGCAGCTGGACGATGTAGCCGGTGCAGGCCGGGTCCTCGTTGAGCTCGCGGACGACGGCCTCGATCTCCTCCTGCGTGGCCGTCGCGGGCAGCGTGCGCTGGATCGACGCGATGCCGACCTGCGCGCAGTCCCGGTGCTTTCCGGCGACGTACTTCTGGCTTCCGGGGTCCTCCCCTACGAGGATCGTGCCGAGCCCCGGCGTGACCCCCCTCTCCTTCAGCGCCGCCACGCGGGCGGTCAGATCGGACTTGATCGCGGCTGCGGTGGCCTTGCCATCGAGAATCTGGGCGGTCATGCCGCCATTGTTCCAGGGCGGCCGCGGTTCACCCAAGTTGCACTTGCACAACAGCCTGCGGACCGACTGGACAGGCGTCACGTCATTGAGAACGATGAGACCCGCAGTACCGCGGGAAGCGTCGGGGGAGCAGACCGCACCAAAGGCACCTTCGCCCGTCTTCCTCCGTACAAGACCCGTCGTCCCCGACGTTCAACGGAGGAAGCGAGAACCATGAGTTACGGCGAGCCGAACAACCCCTACGGCCAGCAGCAGGGCAACCCGTACGGCCAGCAGGCCCCCCAGGGCGTGCCCCCGCAGCAGGGTTACGGATATCCCCAGCAGCCGGGCCAGGGCGGGTATCCCGCCTATCCGCCGCAGCCCGGCCAGCCGTACGGCGGCGGCCCTGTCATGACCACCATGCCGGGCACGGTGAGCACCGCCCGCGTGCTGTTGTGGGTCATCGTCGGCCTGCAGATCATCGGTGTGGCGCTGTTCGCCATCGCCGCCGCGAGCGTCAGCGCCGCCAAGAACGACGCGCAGCTCAAGGAGGACGCCGCCTTCCAGCAGCTCGCCGACTACTCGTCCGGCATGTTGTGGGGCCTGACCGTGTTCGCCGTGCTCTGGGCGGCCTTCGCCGTCGTCCTCGCGGTGAAGTTCAACACGGGCGGCAATGGCCTGCGCGTCGCGGCGATGATCTTCGGCATCATCACGGCGATCATGGGCCTCTACCCGTTCCTCGTCGTGGGCCTGGTCCACACGGTGCTCGCCGTCCTCATCGCCGTCTTCGTCGGCAACGCGAACGGTTCGGCCTGGTTCAACCGCGCCCGGCACTGACCGTTCCGAGTAGCCCTTCGGCCCTGACCCGGCTCGCACGCCTGGTCAGGGCCGACTCGTACACCCGCACATCCGCCTTCAGAGGAACACAGCCATGAGCCACGGCGAGCCCAACTCCCCTTACGGACCCCCGCCGCCCCAGGCCGGCCCCTACTACGGCGGGCAGAACCCGTACGGCGTGCCGCCGCAGGGCTACGGCCACCCGTACCCGCCGGCGCCGACGGGGGTGCCGCCGATCGCCTCGATGGGGCGACGCCTCGCGGCGCGGGTCATCGACGGGGTGCCCCTCACCATCCTCAACATGGTGCTGATGGCGCCCTCCATGTCGGACTACTTTCACGCGCTGGGGGCCTGCGATTCGTCCGACACCGCCGCCTTCAGCAGTTGCGTCCAGGAGGCCGCGGGCGACTTCTACTCCGGGATCGTCCCGGTGGCGCTGGCCATGACGGCCGTCGTCTTCCTCTACGAGTGGCTGATGATCTCCCTCGTCGGCGCCACTCTGGGCAAACTCGCGGTGGGCCTGCGCGTACTGAAGGCGGAGAACGGCGCCAAGCCGGGGCTCACCAGTGGCTTCCTGCGCTGGGTCATCCCGATGGTCGGCGCCTTCGCCTGCGGGATCGGGATGCTGGTCGTCTACCTGTCGCCCTTCTGGGACAAGTCCGGCCGCAAGCAGGGCTGGCACGACAAGGTGGCGGGCACGGTCGTGGTGCACACGAAGGGCTGACCGACACACGCGAGGGCCCGCCGGTCGTCGACCGGCGGGCCCTCGCGCATGCATCGACTGTTGCGTCGACCGTCAGTGGTCGACCGTCAGTGGAAGAAGTGGCGCGTGCCCGTGAAGTACATCGTCACGCCCGCCTTCTTCGCGGCCTCGACGACCAGCTCGTCGCGGACCGAACCGCCGGGCTGGACCACGGCCTTGACGCCCGCGGCCGTCAGGATCTCCAGGCCGTCGGGGAACGGGAAGAACGCGTCGGAGGCGGCGTACGAGCCGCGCGCCCGCTCCTCGCCCGCCCGCTCGACGGCGAGCTTCGCGGAGTCCACGCGGTTGACCTGACCCATGCCGACGCCGACGGAGGCGCCGTCCTTGGCGAGCAGGATGGCGTTGGACTTCACCGCGCGGCTCGCCTTCCAGGCGAACGCCAGCTCGTCCAACTCGCCCTGGGAGAGCGCGTCTCCGGTCGCGAGCGTCCAGGAGGCCGGGTTGTCGCCGTCGGCCTGGAGGCGGTCGGTGACCTGGAGGAGCGCGCCGCCGTCGATCTGCTTCGTCTCGACCTTGGCGGCCGGGCCGTTCGGGGCGCGCAGCACGCGGATGTTCTTCTTCTTGGTGAGGGCCTCGAGGGCGCCGTCCTCGTAGTCGGGCGCGACGATGACCTCGGTGAAGATCTCGGCGACCTGCTCGGCCATCTCCTTGGTGACCGGCCGGTTCACGGCGATGACGCCGCCGAACGCGGACAGCGGGTCACAGGCGTGGGCCTTGCGGTGCGCCTCGGCGACGTTCGCGGCGATCGCGATGCCGCACGGGTTCGCGTGCTTGATGATCGCGACGCAGGGGTCCTCGTGGTCGTACGCGGCACGGCGCGCGGCGTCCGTGTCCGTGAAGTTGTTGTACGACATCTCCTTGCCGTGCAGCTGCTCGGCCTCGGCGAGGCCGCCGCCCGCGGCGGAGCCGCTGATTGACACAGTGTCGACGTAGAGGGCCGCGCCCTGGTGCGGGTTCTCGCCGTAGCGGAGCACGTTCTTGCGCTCGTACGTGGCGCCGATGAAGTCCGGGAAGCCGCTGTCGTCGGCGGCCGCGTAGTCGTCGGCGAACCAGGAGGCGACGGCCACGTCGTACGACGCCGTGTGCTGGAACGCTTCGGCGGCGAGGCGCTTGCGGGTGGCGAGGTCGAAGCCGCCGTCCTTGACGGCCGCGAGGACACCCGCGTACCGCTCGGGGCTCGTGACGATGGCGACCGACGGGTGGTTCTTGGCGGCGGCGCGGACCATCGAGGGGCCGCCGATGTCGATCTGCTCGACGCACTCGTCGGGGGTGGCGCCGGAGGCGACGGTCTCCCGGAACGGGTACAGGTTCACGATCACCAGGTCGAACGGCTTCACACCGAGGTCGGCGAGCTGCTTCTGGTGGTCCTCCAGGCGCAGGTCGGCGAGGATGCCGGCGTGCACCTTCGGGTGCAGGGTCTTCACGCGGCCGTCGAGGCACTCGGGGAACCCGGTGAGCTCCTCGACCTTGGTGACCGGCACCCCGGCGCCGGCGATCTTCCCTGCGGTGGAGCCGGTGGAGACCAGCTCGACGCCCGCCTCGTGGAGCCCGCGCGCGAGCTCTTCCAGACCGGTCTTGTCATAGACGCTGACGAGCGCCCGGCGGATGGGTCGCTTGTTGCTTCCGGCGGTTCCGGCGGTGTTTTCCGCGGTCACGGGGTGACTACCTTTCGTCCCTCAATGCTGAAGCCGTTACGGGCGAGCCGCCCCACGACATCGACGAGCAGCGTGCGCTCGACTTCCTTGATGCGCTCGTGCAGAGCGCTTTCACCGTCGGCGGTGTCCTCTTCCACGATCTCGACCACGCCCTGGGCGATGATCGGTCCTGTGTCGACGCCGTCGTCGACGAAGTGGACGGTGCAACCGGTGACCTTGGCGCCGTACGCGAGCGCGTCCCGCACGCCGTGCGCACCGGGAAAACTGGGCAGCAGGGCGGGGTGCGTGTTCACGAACCGCCCGCCGAAGCGGGCGAGGAACTCCTTGCCCACGATCTTCATGAACCCCGCGGACACCACCAGGTCCGGCTCGTACGCGGCCGTGGCCTCAGCGAGCGCCCGGTCCCACTCCTCGCGGGTCGCGTGGTCCTTCACGCGGCACACGAACGTCGGCAGACCCGCGCGCTCGGCGCGCTCCAGGCCGACGATGCCCGTCCGGTCGGCGCCGACGGCCACGATCTCGGCGCCGTACGTGTCGGCCCCCTGCGCCGCGATCGCGTCGAGGAGTGCCTGCAGATTCGTTCCTGATCCGGAGACCAGCACGACGAGGCGCTTGGCCTTGGCCACGACGGGGCCCTTTCTAGGGGAGCTACGGTGCGCGGCCGGCGCGTACGGCCGCACCTTTGGTGCGTTCGCACGAACGCTTCGCCTTCCCCGATCGGGGAACCCTACGAAGCGGCCGACCGGCAGCAACGATACCGGCACGGCCGACGGGCCCCATGGGACGGGGGCCGGGCCGACAGGTAGCGTCGGCCGGGACGGAACGCTGAGCGGCCATCGGACGTTGACGTGAAGAACGCCACGCCGGGCCGCCGCCGGCGGTCCCGTGACCGACGACCTAGGGGAAGACGCACATCTGATGCCGGACCGAAGCCTTCGCCTCACGCTGCCCACCGGCGCCGTCCTGCCGCGCGAAGGCCGACCCACACCGCCGTCGCCGCCGTCCAAGGAATCGCCCAAGGAATCGCCCAAGAAAACGGACGACTCCAAGGACAGCAATCCGTTCGCGCCGCCGGCCGAGGACGCGCCCGACCGGCCGTGGCAGCCACGCCGCCCGGAGGGCTCGGACTCCGACTCGGGATCCGGTTCGGGACAGGGCGGGGGCAGCGCGCCCTGGGGCGGCCAGTGGAGCGACCGTCAGCCGGGCCCGGCCCAGGGCGGCCGCTTCGGCGACCGTCCTGGCAGCGGCGGGGGCGGTGGCCCCGAGGGGCAGAACAGCGGGCAGGGCCCGGGCCCCGGCGGCATGCGCTGGGATCCGACGGACCCGATCCAGCGCCGCGCGCGCTACGCGCTGCTCTCCGGGATGTGGGGCTTCTTCTTCGCCCTGTTCAGCTGGCCGTACGTGGCGCTGCTGCTGGGCGTCCTCGCCCTGTACTGGGGCGTCAGCGCGCTGCGCATGAAGCCCCGCCCGGCCGACCCGGACACCCCGCCGCGCCCCGCGGAGGCCGAGGCCGCGCGTCCGCAGACGACGGCGGCGATCAGTGGCCTGGTCACGGGGGCGCTCGCGCTGGCGATGGTGGCGTCGTTGTTCACGGCGAAGATGGTCTACAGCGACTATTACGAGTGCCGTACGGACGCATTGACCAACGCGGCCAAGAAGTCCTGCGAAGACCTCCTCCCGAAGGAACTCCGGCCACTACTGGGCGAACGCTGACCCACGGTTACGGCCACGGGGCTCCGCCCCGGACCCCGCGCCTCAAACGCCGGCGGGGCTTGATTTTGCCGCAGGGGCTTGATCTATC
>NZ_JBEOVM010000176.1:0-8952 GCF_040295505.1 Streptomyces sp. NPDC002790
GCAGGGGCTATAAATAGCCCCTGCGGCGACCATGAATAGCCCCGCCGGCGATTGAGGCGCGGGGTCCGGGGCGGAGCCCCGTGGCGTGGGGGCCGTGGGGCGCAACCGGACGGGTGTCACGCGGGCAACCGGTCCAGGATCGCCGCGAAGTCCGCCGAAGGCGGCAGCGTTCCGAAGGCCAGGCCCCGGTCGCCGGCCAGCCGGCTCGCGCAGAACGCGTCGGCCACCGCCGAGGGCGCGTGCCGCACGAGGAGCGAGCCCTGAAGAACGAGCGCCGCCCGCTCGATCACCCGCCGCGCCCGCAACTGCGCGTCCTCGGGCGAGCCCAACTCGTCCTGGAGCCCACGCCACGCGGCATCCAGACGGGCGTCCGCGCCGGACGCCGCCTCGAGCTCCGCGCGGAACGCCTCCAGGGACTCCGGCTCGCGGGTCAACGCCCGCAGCATGTCGAGCGCGTTGACGTTCCCGGAGCCCTCCCAGATCCCGTTGAGCGGGGCCTCCCGGTACAGGCGCGGCATCCCTGACGCCTCGTCATAACCGTTGCCACCGAGGCATTCCAGGGCCTCCGCGACCGCCACGGGCTGCCGCTTGCACACCCAGTACTTGCCGACCGCCGTGGCCAGGCGGAGGAAGGCCCGCTCACCCGCGTCCCCCCGCTGTGCCCGGTCCGCCGCACCGGCCAACCGCAGCCCGAGCGTCGTCGCGGCCTCCGACTCCAGGGCCAGGTCCGCGAGGACGTTGCGCATCAGCGGCTGGTCGATCAGCTTCGCGCCGAACACCGAACGGTGGCGGCTGTGGTGCGCGGCCTGCGCCAGCGACTCGCGCACGTGCGCCGCGGAGCCGAGGACGCAGTCGAGGCGCGTCATCGTCACCATGTCGATGATGGTGCGCACACCCTTGCCCTCGTCCCCGACGAGCCAGGCCACCGTGTCGTCGAACTCCGGCTCGCTGGACGCGTTCGACCGGTTGCCGAGCTTGTCCTTCAGGCGCTGGATACGGAACGTGTTGCGCGACCCGTCCGGCAGCACACGCGGAACCAGGAAGCACGACAACCCGCCCGGCGCCTGCGCGAGCACCAGGAACACGTCGTTCATCGGTGCCGACGTGAACCACTTGTGGCCGCGCAGGCGCCACGTGCCGTCCGACTGCTCGACCGCGGCCGTCGTGTTCGCGCGGACGTCCGTGCCGCCCTGCTTCTCCGTCATACCCATCCCGGCGAGCAGGCCGCGCTTGTCGGCGGGGGCGCGGAGCCCGGGCTCGTAGACGGTGCTCGTGAGCAACGGCTCGTACAACTTGGCGAGTTCGGGCGTGCGGCGCAGCGCGGGCACCACCGCGTACGTCATGGAGACAGGGCACATGTGGCCCTGCTCCAGCATCGTGGCGAGCATGAAGGTGCCCGCGCGGGCCACGTGCGCGCCCGGCCGCTCGTCCGCCCAGGCGGAACCCGCCGCGCCCGCGGCCACCGTGGCGCGCATCAGTGAGTGGTACGAGGGGTGGAAGTCCACCTCGTCGACACGGTTGCCGTAGCGGTCGTGCGTGCGCAGCTCGGGCTCGTGCCGGTTGGCCTGGTCGGCCCAGAGGCGGGCCTCCTCGCTGCCCGCGTAGCGGCCGAAGCGGTGCAGCTCGTCGATGTGCCACTCGGCGCCCTCGCGGCGTACGCCCTCCAGGAGTACCGGGTCGTCGGCGGCGTCGTGACCGGTCAACGGCGGTGCCTGGTTGGTCACTTCGTGCGTCACGGTGGGGTTCGAGTGCATGGTGCGTGCCTCCGTAGAAGTCTCGGACGAACGAAAGGGTCAGGCGGCCGGTGCGCCCGCGCAGCGCAGCGCCATGGCGGTGAGTTCGGCGAGCAGCTCGCCGGTGGCGGCCTCGTCGTGGGCGGCGAGCGGATCGACGAGCACCTCGCCGATCGCGCCGGTGAGCGCGGCCGCGGTGATCGCACCGTCCTGCTTCGGCAGCAGGCCCGCCACCATGCCCTCGTGCACCACTTCGGCGAACAGGGCGTGGTAGCGGCGCCGGTAGTCGAGCCGCTCGGCGCCGACCTTCGGATCGGCGGGCGCGGCGAGCAGCGCGTAGGCGAGGCCGCGGTTCTCCAGGGCGCGCCGGGCGAACACCTCCACCCCGCGCCGCAGCCGCAGCACCGGGTCACCGTCCCCCTGAAGCACCTCGCCGATCACGGTCACCTCCCGCGCCGCGGCCCGCCGGAACACCTCGACCGCGAGCGCCGCCTTCGACGGAAAGTGCTGGTAGACCGAGCCGGCCGCGATCCCGGCGGCGTCGGCGACCGCCGTCACGGACGCCTGCGCCCAGCCCACCTCGGCGACGACGGAGGTGGCGCACGCGACCAGGTGCTCGCGCGCTGTCTCCAGGCGACGGATTTCGGCGGGGGTCTTGCGGTAGGCCATGCAAGCAGTGAACCATCATTCAGAGTTTGCCGCCATGGTCGGTTCCGCACCGGTTCCATGCCGGTTTCGTCGGCAAGGCTCGTCAGGAGAACGTGAATGCACCTCAGTGCCCTGCTGGACAGCGCTGTTCGCTCGGGCGGCACGAAGGAAGCCGTCGTCTACCGCGAACAGCGTTGGAACTACCGGGAGTTCGCCGACGCCGCCCGTCGCGCCGCGACCGCGCTGCGCGAGGCCGGCCTCGGCCCCGGCGACCGCCTCGCCGTGATGACGTACAACACCCCGGCGTTCCTCTTCGCCGCCTTCGGTGCCTGGAGTCTCGGGGCCACCCTCGTACCGTTCAACCACAAGCTGCAGACCGCCGAAGTGGGGCGCCAGCTGAAGCACTGCGGGGCGCGCCTCGCGCTCGTCGACGCGGAGATCGGCGAGCGCGCCACCGCCGCAGACCCGGGCGTGCGCTGGCTGACCAGCCACCCGGACGCCCCGGCCGAAGCGCTCCCGGCCGACGCCTTCGAGGCGCTCGTCGCGGCCGCCGAACCGTACGAGGCACAGGACCGCCCCGACGGGGACGTGGCGGAGATCCTCTACACGTCCGGCACCTCCGGCACGCCCAAGGGCTGCGTCCACTCGCACCGCACCGCCGCCCTGACCGCCGCGTACTCCGCGGCGACGATGTCGATGCGCGGTGACGAGCGCTTTCTGATCTGCATGCCGATCTGGCACGCGGCGCCGCTCAACAACATGACGCTCGGCACCCTGTTCGCGGGCGGCACCGTCGTGCTCCAGCGCGAGTACGAGCCGCGCGGCATGCTCGAAGTCATCCAGCGAGAGCGGATCACCGCACTGTTCGGCGCACCCATCGCGCTCATCGCCCCGCTCCAGACGGTCCCGGACCACGCCGACTACGACGTGTCGTCCGTCCGCGCCTGGCTCTACGGCGCGGGCCCGCTCGACGCGGACACCGTGCGCCGCCTGATGAAGGCGTACGGCACGGAGAACTTCCAGCAGGTGTACGGGATGAGCGAGACCGGGCCCGCCGGCGCCTCGCTCCACCCGTACGAGCACGCGGACAAGGCGGGTGCGATCGGGCGCGGCGGCATGCCGGGCGTGGACCTGCGCGTCGTACGCCCCGACGGACACGACGCGGAGCCCGGCGGGAGCGGCGAGATCTGGCTGCGCACCGACACCCGCATGCTCGGCTACCTGGACGATGAGGAAGCCACCGCCGAGGTGTTCGCCGGTGACTGGTACCGCAGCGGTGACCTGGGCCGGATCGACGAGGACGGCTATGTCACGCTCGTCGACCGGATGAAGGACGTGATCGTCACCGGCGGCGAGAACGTCGCGTCGCAGGAGGTCGAGGGCGCGCTGCGGGGGCACCCGGACGTGCTCGACGTCGCCGTCGTCGGCCGGCCGCACCCGCAGTGGGGCGAGACGGTGGTGGCCTTCGTCGTCCCGCGCGAGGGCGCCGGGACCGACCTGGCGGGGATGCGGGGGTGGCTGGAGGAGCGGATCGCCCGCTACAAGGTGCCGCGCGAGCTGATCCTGCGCGACGCCCTTCCGCGTACTCCCTCCGGGAAGATCACCAAGCACGTGCTGCGGGCCGAACTGGCCTGAGCTGCGCGCCTGTAGGGTCTCGGCATGGCCGATGAGCAGGCACAGCAAGCGCGCAGGGGGCCGGGCCGGCCGCGCCAGGAGCACGTCACCAACGCCGTGCTCCAGGCTGTCGTCGAGCTGGTGGCGGAGGAGGGCATGGGCGCGCTGACCATGGACGCCGTCGCGACCCGCGCGGGGGTGAGCAAACCGGCCATGTACCGCCGCTGGCCCACCAAGCAGGACCTGATCATCGCCGCCGCCGAGTCCCGCGTAGGGACGCTGACGGTGCCCGACATGGGGGACTTCACGGCCGAACTGCGCGCGGTCCTCATGGAACGTGTGCGTGCCTACCGGCAGCCCGGTGTCGGCCGGCTGCTCGCCGGAGTGATCGGCGCGGCGGCGGAGGCGGGCGCGGGGCGCGAGGCGTTCCGGGCGTACGTGACGCGGGTGACGAGCGAGACGCGGCACCTGCTGGAGCGCGGCATCGCGCGCGGCGACGTACGGCCCGACGTCCCGATCGCCGATGTCACGACCCTCATCGCGTCGTCCCTCGTCTTCCGGCTCGTCGCCGAGCAGCGGCCGCCGGAGAAGGAGCTGGTCGATTCCGTGGTGGACCTGATCGGCCGCGCGGTCGACGTCCGGCCGTGAGGGGCGTGTAACCGTCCACTGACCCTCGGTCATATCCCTTGCGGACCCCTTGCCCCGGCGCGATTCAATATCGATACTGCCGGTTACGTAATAGCGTTCGCTGTTGGGAGGACCCCCCATGCACGACGTCGCGACGGCCCCCGTCGAGAACCCCAAGCCGATCCTGGACAAGCCCCTGATGCACTACGGGCGCCGCGTCCTGGACCGCCTCGCGCCCGGCGCGGAGCAGGCGGACTACAAGCACTTCGAGGTCAACCCGCTCACCCCGCACTTCGGAGCCGTGCTCAGCGGCGTCGATTTGACGAGGCCGATCACCGAGGAGCTCGCCGAGGAACTGCGCCAGGCCCTCCTCGAATGGAAGGTGATCTTCTTCCGGGGGCAGGCCGGCTTCGACTCCGAGAACCACCTCGCCCTCTCGGCCGTCTGGGGCGAGCCCGAGCCCAACCCGTTCTTCCCGAAGACGGAGACCGTGGGCCTGTCCCGGCTCGCCAAGGACGCCAAGGCCGCCGGCAACAAGAACATCTGGCACAGCGACCACTCGTTCATGGTCAACCCCTCGCTCGGCGCCGTACTCCGCGCCATCGAGGTGCCCGCAGCGGGCGGCGACACCATGTGGTGCGACATGGGCGCCGCGTACGACAACCTCCCCGACGACCTCAAGGAGCGGATCGAGAACCTCACCGCGGTCCACGACTGGGAGGCCAGCTGGGGCGCGCTCATGAACGACGAGCAGAAGGCCGCGTTCCGCGCCAACTGGCCGCAGGTCGAGCACCCCGTCGTCGTGCGCCACCCGCGCAGCGGCCGCAAGACCCTGTACGTGAACGAACCGTTCACCCGGTACATCAAGGGCCTGTCCGAGGAGGAGAACCGCGAACTCCTCGACATCCTCGTGCTCCAGGCGCGCATCCCCGAGTTCCAGATCCGCTTCAACTGGGCGCCGGACTCGATCGCGATCTGGGACAACATCGCCGTCCAGCACTACGCGGTCAACGACTACTTCCCGGCCAAGCGCGTCATGGAGCGCATCGCCATCGCAGGGGTACCGCTCTCGTGACCACCGCACCCGCCGTGCGCGGCACGGGACTTGACCCGGCCCGGCGCGAGAGCCGCCGCGCGTGGACGGTGACCGCGCTCCTCGTGGTCTTCATGATGGTCAACTTCGCGGACAAGTCCGTGCTCGGCCTCGCCGCCGACGAGATCCGCGCCGATCTGCACCTGAGCGCCACCCGGTTCGGGCTCGCGAACAGCGCCTTCTTCCTGCTCTTCTCCGTCGCCGCGATCGTCGTGGGAATGGCGGCGGACCGGGTGTCACCGAAGCTGCTGCTCCTGGTGATGGCCGTGCTCTGGTCGGTGGCGCAGGTGCCCGCGGCCGTCGGCGGGGGACTCGCCGTACTGATCGGCTCGCGGGTGTTCCTGGGCGCCGCGGAGGGCCCGGCCTTCCCCGTCGCCCAGCAGGCCACGCTCTCCTGGTTCCCGAACGACAAGCGGAACCTGCCCAGCGCGCTGCTCACCATCGGCATCACGCTCGGCGTGATCATCTCCGCGCCGGGCCTGTCCTGGGTGATCCAGAACCACGGCTGGCGCGCGGCTCTGTGGGTGCTCGCCGCGATCGGCGTGGTGTGGGCGGCGCTGTGGGCGCTGTTCGGCGCGGACAGCCCGCGGGCCCGCGCCAGGGCGACCACGAAGGCCGCCGGCGACCGTGACGACTCCGCGCCCACGGTCCCGTACCGGAAGATCTTCGCCAGCCGTACGTGGATCGGCAGCACCCTCGCGTACTTCATGAGCTACTGGTCCGTGGCGCTGATGCTGGTGTGGATGCCGTCCTACCTGCGCAACGCGCTGGACTACTCGGCGTCCACCGCGGGCAGGCTGGTCGTCCTGCCCTGGGCCGTCGGCGCCGTGGTCCTGCTCGGGCAGGCCGCGCTCACCGGGCGGCTGATGCGGCGCGGTGTCGTCAGCAAGAGGGCCCGTGGCTGGGTCGGCGGATGCATGCTCGCGATCGGCGCCGTCTGCTGCCTCCTGACGCCGTTCGTCGACTCGGTGCCCGCGCAGACCGTGCTCGTCGCCCTCGGCTTCGGCTTCAGCGGCTCGTACGCCACCGTGGCCGCGACCACCGTCGCCGAACTCGCCCCGGCCGCCCGCAGCGGTGGCGCCCTGGGCCTCATGAACGCCCTCGTCACGGTGTCCGGGCTCCTCGCGCCCGCCGCCGTCGGCGCCCTCGTCGACGCGCAGGGCGACGCCGGCTACCAGCACGCCGTGCTCGTGACCGGTGTCCTCGTCGCGATCGGCGCCGTGCTCGCCTTCGCCCTGGTCGATCCGGAGCGCGACCGTGCACGGTTGACCGGCTGACCATTCGTCACGCAGCCTTCCCTTACCGGGGGTTACCCGTGGATGACATGATCGACGGCACGCCCCCCACCATTCCCCCCGCGTTTCCAAGGAGTTGACCGTGAGCGCCGCAGCAGCACTCGACACCTCACCGCTGGACCAGGCCGTCCGCGACCTGCGCGAGCACGCACCGTCCTGGACCGCGACGCCCCTGGCCGAGCGCATCGCGCTACTGGAGCGGACGCTCCCGCGGATCTCCGAGGGCGCCGCCGCGATGGTCGCCGACGCGTCCGCCGCCAAGGGCTACGCCGAGACCTCCGAGTGGGCCGCCGAGGACTGGATCACCGCGCCGTGGGCCCTCGCCCAGACGATCACGGCGTACCTGCACGTCCTGCGCCGCATCGCCGCCGGACAGGAGCCGGTCGACCCCAAGTCGGTGCGCAGCCACGAGGGCCGCACCGTCGTCGACGTCTTCCCCACCCTCACCTCCGACCGGCTGTTGCTCAACGGCTTCACCGCGCAGGTGTGGACGCTGCCGGGCATCACCCGCGAGCAGGTCCTGGACCGCGCCGCGGGGGAGTACCGGGGCCGGCAGGCCGGGCCGACCGTCTCCCTGGTGCTCGGCGCGGGCAACGTCGCGTCGATCACCCCGCTCGACATCCTCCAGAAGCTGTACGCGGAGGGCGAGGTCGTCATCGCCAAGATGAACCCCGTCAACGCGTATCTGCGCCCGCACTTCGAGAAGGTCTTCGCCGAGTACGTGGACCGCGGCTGGGTCCGCTTCGTCGACGGCGGCGCCGCCGAGGGCGCGTACCTCACCGGGCACGAGGACATCGACACCATCCACGTCACCGGCAGCGAGCGCACCCACGACGCGATCGTGTGGGGCGTGGACGAGCAGGCCGAGCAGCGCCGCGCCGAGGACGCCCCGCTCAACGACAAGCCGTTCACCAGCGAGCTCGGCGGCGTCAGCCCCTGCATCGTGACGCCCGGCCCGTGGAGCGACGCCGACTTCCGCTTCCAGGCCGAGAACATCGTCACCAGCAAGCTCAACAACTCGGGCCACAACTGCATCGCCACGCAGGTCCTCGTCGTGCCCCGCGAGTGGGACGGCACGGAGAAGCTGCTCGCCGAGGTCCGCAAGGTCCTTGCCGAACTGCCGCCGCGGCCCGACTACTACCCGGGCGCGGCCGACCGCGTCGCCAAGGTCACGGCCGCCCACCCGGGGGCGGAGAAGCTCGGTATCGACGACTCGTGCCGCGTCCTCGTCCCGGAGATCGAGGGCATGGACGACGTCCTGATCACGGACGAGGTGTTCGCGAGCACGCTCGGCGTGATCCGTCTCCCGGGCGCCGACGCGCCGCACTTCCTGGCCGCCGCCACGGAGTTCGCCAACGACAAGCTCCCCGGCACCCTGGGCGCCACGCTGCTCGTCCACCCGAAGACGGAGCGCGCCCACTCCGGCGCGGTCGCCGACGCGATCGCCGCGCTGCGCTACGGCACGCTGGGCGTCAACGTCTGGTCGGCCTTCGGCTTCCTCCTCGGCTACACGCCGTGGGGCGCGTATCCCGGCAACACGCCTAAGGACATCGGCAGCGGCATCGGCTTCGTGCACAACGCGTTCATGCTGGAGGACATCGAGAAGACGGTGGTGCGGGCCCCGTTCGCCCCGTCCCCGCGCGGCCTCTTCACCGGCTCCCCGTCCCTGTCCCCGCGCCCCCCGTTCTACGTCACGAACCGCACGGGCCTCACGACGATGAAGCGCCTCACGGCCTACACGACGTCCCCCTCCGCGACGAAGCTCCCGGCCATCTTCGCGTCGGCGCTACGGGGCTGATTCACCGGGGGCGTGGTGGGGGCGGTCCGGGACGGTGCGCTGCACCGGGGCTCACAAGGCCGGGGCTTCGCCCCGGACCCCGCGCCTCAAACGCCGGCGGGGCTGGGAAAACCAATCGCCGGCGGGGCTTGATGGATCAAGCCC
>NZ_JBEOVM010000177.1:0-8608 GCF_040295505.1 Streptomyces sp. NPDC002790
GGGGACGTGGTCAAGTGGTCTCCGGCTGGGCAGTTGGTGTTCCTGGGCCGGTCCGATGAGCAGGTGAAGGTGCGTGGTTTCCGTATCGAGCCGGGTGAGGTCGAGGCCGTTCTGCTGGCGCATCCGGAGGTGGCGCAGGCCGCGGTCCTGGCGCGCGAGGACACTCCGGGGGATCTGCGGCTGGTCGCCTACGTTGTGCTCTCGGCCGGTCAAGAGGCGGGCGGGCTACGGGAGTTCGCCGCGACCCGGCTGCCGGAGTACATGGTGCCGGCCGCCTTCGTCCCGCTCGACGAACTCCCGCTGACCGTGAACGGAAAGCTGGACCGCAAGGCACTACCCGCGCCCGAGTACGAGACGGGTGCGGGCAGCCGGGGCCCGGCGACGGTGCAGGAGGAGATCCTCTGCGGCGTGTTCGCCGACGTTCTCGGACTCGACACGGTCGGCGTCGACGACGACTTCTTCCGGCTCGGCGGGCACTCGCTCCTCGCGGTGCGGTTGGTGTCGCGGATCCGTGCCGTGCTCGGGGTCGAGCTGCGGCTGCGCACGCTGTTCGAGGCGCCGACGGTGGCCGGTCTCGTGGCCCGCCTGGCCGATGGCGTGGGGGCGGCTCGGACGCCGTTGCGGGCTGCGGAGAGCAGGCCGGAGCGGGTGCCGTTGTCGTTCGCTCAGCGCCGGCTGTGGTTCCTGGACCAACTGGAGGGACCGAGCCCGACGTACAACATCCCGGTGTCGATCAGGCTGAGTGGTGAGGCGGACATCGCCGCGCTGGATGCCGCGCTGCGTGATGTGATCGTCCGGCACGAGTCGCTGCGCACGCTCTTCCCGGCGGTGGACGACGAGCCGTATCAGCGGATCCTCGACCCGCGGGAACTCGACTGGCACCTCCAGGTGTCCCAGGTGGCGCTCGAGGACCTGGGCGAGGCGGTGGCGCAGGCGTCGCGGCACACGTTCGCGCTGGCTTCCGAACTGCCCATCCGGGCCTGGCTGTTCGAAGCCGGGCCGGATGACCGCATCCTCGTGGTCGTGTTGCATCACATCGCCGGTGACGGCTGGTCGATGGCACCGCTGGCCCGCGATGTGTCGACGGCGTACGCGGCACGGCTTCGTGGCGAGGCCCCGGACTGGGAGCTCCTGCCGGTGCAGTACGCCGACTACACCCTCTGGCAACGCGACGTGCTGGGCGCGGAGTCCGACCCCGACAGCCCACTGTCCGAGCAGGTCGGCTACTGGCGGCGGACGCTGGCCGGGGCCCCGGAAGAACTGCCGTTGCCGGTCGACCGTGCTCGCCCGGCCGTGGCCGGGCGCCGGGCGCACCGGGCGCCCGTGGAGGTGCCGGCCGAAGTGCATCGGAGGCTGCTCGACCTCGCCCGCGCCGAGGGCGTGACGACGTTCATGGCGGTGCAGGCCGCTCTCGCCGTGACCCTGTCGCGGCTGGGGGCCGGGACGGACATACCGATCGGGTCCCCGATCGCGGGCCGCACCGACGAGGCGTTGGACGATCTGGTCGGGTTCTTCCTCAACACCCTGGTGATCAGGACCGACCTGTCCGGCGATCCGCAATTCCGCCAACTGGTGGGCCGGGTAAGGGAAACGAGTCTGGAGGCGCTCGCCCACCAGGACGTACCTTTCGAGCGGCTCGTGGAGGAACTCGCGCCCTCGCGGGTGCTGGGACGGCATCCGCTGTTCCAGGTCATGCTGACACTGCACAACAACGAACGAGCCTCTCTCGACCTGCCCGGTCTGCACACCGGCCGCGGTGGGGCCGTGCTCGACGAGTCCGCTGCGGCCCCCGGTCGCTACGACTTCTTCGTGTCACTGACGGAGGTACTGGACGACAACGGCCGACCAGCCGGACTGCGCGGCGGACTGACCCTCACCGCCGACCTGTTCGACACACCGGCCGCGAGCCGGATGGCCGAGAGGTTCCTCCGGGTACTGGAGGCCGTCACCACGACACCGGACCTGCCGCTGCACGCGGTGGACATCCTGGACGGACCCGAACGGGACCTACTGGTGAACCGTTGGAGCGGCACCACGCAGGCACCCCCGGAGTCGACGGTCGTCGAGCGGTTCCAGCAGCGGGTGATGGCCGATCCCGAGGCCACAGCAGTGGTGGCCGACGGCGTCCCGGTGCCGTACGGCAGGCTGGACGCGGAGGCCAACCGGCTCGCACACCACCTGCGTGGCCTCGGTGCGGGCCCCGAGAGTGTGGTCGGACTGTGCCTGCCCCGCGGCCTCCAGACGATCACCGCGATCCTGGCGGTCTGGAAGGCCGGTGCGGCCTACCTGCCGATCGACCCCAAGCTGCCCGCCGAGCGGACCGCCTTCATGCTCGCTGACAGCGGAGCACACCTGGTACTCACCGCAGCCACGGAAGCCGGGCACGCGATCGAGGTGCCGGCCGGTGTCACGGCCGTGTCGCTTGACGAGCCGGGGCTGACGGCCGGATGCCCCGAGGACGCGCCGTTGGTGACGACCGCCCCCGGGCAACTGGCATACGTGATCTACACATCGGGATCGACGGGCACACCCAAGGGTGTGGCGGTCACCCAGGACGGGCTTGCCGGCTATGTGGCGTCGGCGTCGGCCCGTCTCGGATGGTCCGGTCCGGGAGCGCGGTACGCGCTGCTGCAGCCGCAGGTGACGGACTTGGGGAACACGGTCGTCTTCATCAGCCTGGTCACCGGCGGTCAGCTGCATGTGCTGGACGACACCGTGGTGATGGACGCCGACGCGGTCGCCCGGTACCTGGACGAGCATCGCATCGACTTCGTCAAGGCGGTGCCCTCACACCTGGCCGCCCTGTCCGCCGCGGCCGGTGTGCGGGAGCTGCTGCCGGCCCGGTCGCTGGTACTCGGTGGGGAGGCATCCCCTGCCGCATGGGTCGGCGAGCTGGTGCGGGAGGCCGGGGACCGGCAGATCCACAACCACTACGGGCCGACGGAGACCACGGTCGGCATCGCCACCGCCCGGCTGACCACCGAGACACTCGCCGACGGTGTGGTGCCGATCGGCACACCGCTCGAAGGCACCCGGGTGTTCGTCCTGGACGACCAACTGGCGCCAGTACCGGTCGGAGTGGTCGGCGAACTGTACGCCGCCGGCGCCCAACTGGCCCGCGGCTACGTCGGCCGTCCCGGGCTGACCGGTGAGCGGTTCGTGGCCTGCCCGTTCGGATCCGCGGGCGAGCGGATGTACCGGACCGGGGACCTGGTGAAGTGGACGTCCGACGGCCGGCTGATCTTCGTCGGGCGCGCCGACGACCAGGTCAAGATCCGGGGGTTCCGCATCGAACCCGCCGAGATCGAAACGGTGCTGCGCGGCCACCCCGGTGTCTCCCGGGCCGCTGTGATGGCACGCGAGGATGTTCCGGGCGACCCCCGGCTGGTCGCCTACATCGTCCGCGCTCACGACGGCGACGACGAGGGTGACACCGACGAGGGCGGCGCCGACGAGGGCGGCGTCGACATCCGCCGACACCTGGCACGGCTGCTGCCGGAGTACATGGTGCCCGCCGCGGTGGTGGAGCTGACGGAACTGCCGCTGACCAGCAGCGGAAAACTCGACCGAACAGCCTTGCCGACGCCGGAGCACACCGCGGCCGGGGCAACAGAACGCGAGCCCGCGAACGAGAAGGAAGCAGTCCTCTGCGAGGTGTTCGCGGAGGTGCTCGAACGTGACTCGGTCCGGGTGGACGACAGCTTCTTCGAACTGGGCGGGCACTCGCTGCTCGCGATCAGTCTGCTGTCCCGCATCCGGGCCAGGCTCGGCATGGAAGTCAAGATCAGGACCCTATTCGAAGCACCGACTCCGGCGGCGCTCGCAGCGAAGCTGGGCAGCGAGAAGACGACTCGACCGGCACTTCGTCCAATGCGTGAGGAGAATCAGTGATGATTCCGCTGTCGTTCGCACAGCGCCGGCTGTGGTTCCTGAGCCAGCTCGAGGGCCCCAGCCCGACCTACAACGTGCCGCTGGCCGTCTCGCTCAGCGGAGACCTGGACGTCGAGGCACTGGACGCGGCCCTGCGCGACGTGATCATCCGCCACGAGTCGTTGCGTACGCTCTGCAAGGTCTCCGACGGCGAGCCGTACCAGCACATCCTGGCTCCGGCGGACCTCGACTGGGCGCTGCAGGTGCGGCACGTCGCCACCGAAGACCTGGCGGCGGCGATGGACGAGGTCGCCTGGGGCACCTTCGACCTGGCTGCCGACATGCCGATCCGTGCGTGGCTCTTCCGCACGGACACGCAGCAGTCCCTGCTGGTCGTGCTGGTCCACCACATCGCCGGTGACGGCTGGTCGATGGCACCACTGGCCCGCGATGTGTCGACGGCGTACGCGGCGCGGCAGCGCGGGCAGGCCCCCGACTGGGAGCCGTTGCCGGTGCAGTACGCCGATTACACCTTGTGGCAGCGCGAGTTGCTGGGCGACGCGGCGGACCCGGAGAGCCTGCTGGCGCAGCAGGTGGCGTACTGGCGGCGGACGCTGGCCGGGGCGCCGGAGGAACTGCCTTTGCCGCTGGACCGGCCGCGCCCGGCGGTGGCCGGACACCGCGGGCACCGGGTGCCGCTGCGAGTTCCGGCCGACGTCCATCGGCGGCTGTCGGAACTGGCCCTGGCCGAGGGCGCCACGCTGTACATGGTGCTGCAGGCCGCGCTGGCGGTGACACTCTCCCGGCTCGGGGCCGGCACCGACATTCCCATCGGGTCCCCGATCGCGGGCCGCAACGACGAGGCGCTGGAGGGCCTGGTCGGGTTCTTCGTGAACACGCTCGTGATCCGTACGGACCTGTCGGGCGATCCGGACTTCCGGCAGGTGCTGAGGCGCGTCCGCGAGTCGAGCCTGGACGCGCTGGCACATCAGGATGTGCCGTTCGAACGGCTGGTGGAGGAGACCGCCCCCGAACGGTCGCAGAGCCGCAATCCGCTGTTCCAGGTCATGTTCACCATGCAGAACACGCGTCGCTCCGCGCTGGACCTGGCCGATGTGCAGACCAGCAGGGGCGGGCCGTCCGCGACCGCGCAGCCCTCCGAGGAGACGGTCACCGTCCCGGTCAGGTTCGATCTGCATCTGGCCGTGGGGGAGCAGTTCGACGCGGAGGGACGGCCCGCGGGGGTGCGCGGGTCGGTCATGGCGTCGACGGACCTCTTCGACGCAGCGTCGGCGGAGGCGATCGCCGGCCGGTTGAGGCGGGTGCTCGACGCGGTCGCGGCAGCCCCGGACGTCGCGGTGCACACGGTCGAGGTGCTCGACGCGGAGGAGCGGGACCGGCTGTTGGTGCAGTGGAACGACACTGCGGTGGAGCCGGCGGGTGTGTCCGTGGTGGAGGCCTTCGAGGAGCGCGCGCGGGCGGCCGCGGACACGGTGGCAGTGGTGTCCGGCGATGTCCGCCTGACCTTCGGTGAGCTCGATGCGCGGGCGGGCCGTCTGGCGTGCCATCTGCGTGATCTGGGTGTGGGCCCGGAGTCGGTGGTGGGCTTGTGCCTGCCGCGTGGCGTGGAGATGGTGACGGCGATCCTGGCGGTGTGGAAGGCAGGAGCGGCGTATCTGCCGGTTGACGGGGAACTGCCTTCGGAACGCGTGGAGTTCATGCTGGCCGACAGCGACGTGCGGCTGGTGCTGGGCACCCAGGAGGCGCTCGGTGGTCTGTCGGTCGGGCAGGCGCGGACACTCGTCCTCGACGACCCGACGACTGCTTTACGCCTGGACGGTCATGCGGAGGCGTCGCCGGACGGGGTACTCCCCGTCGTGGATGCGGCCGGGTTGGCGTATGTGATCTATACGTCGGGGTCGTCGGGTGTGCCGAAGGGTGTGGCGGTGACGCATGGGTCGCTGGCCAACTATGTGTCGTCGGTGTCGGGGCGGTTGGGCTGGGATGTGCCGGGGGCGCGGTATGCGCTGTTGCAGGCGCAGGTGACCGACCTCGGGAACACGGTGGTGTTCAGCAGCCTAGTCACGGGTGGACAACTGCACGTACTGGAAGCCGAGTTGGTGACGGATCCGGAGGCGGTGGCGCGGTATGTGGCCGAGGAGCGGATCGACCACATCAAGGTGGTGCCGTCGCATCTGGCGGCGTTGACGGCGGCGGTGGGTGTCGAGGCGTTGCTGCCGGCCGGGTCGGTGGTGCTTGGCGGTGAAGCCGCGCAGGCCGGCTGGGTCAAGGAATTGGTGCAGGCGGCGGCCGCTGGTGGTCAGCGGGTGTTCAACCACTACGGGCCGACCGAGACCACGGTCGGGGTGGTGACGGGCGAGCTGTCGCCGCAGGTGGTGGCTGGTGGGGTGGTGCCGATCGGTGCGCCGATCGCCAACACCCGGCTGTTCGTGCTCGATGGGGCGCTGCGACCGGTGCCGGTGGGTGTGTCCGGGGAGCTGTACGTGGCCGGTGCTGGGCTGGCGCGCGGGTACGTAGGCCGTGCGGGGCTGACCGGTGAGCGGTTCGTGGCCTGCCCCTTCCCGGCCGGTTCTGGTGAGCGCATGTACCGCACCGGCGACCTGGCCAAGTGGACGCCGGACGGGCAGTTGGTGTTCCTCGGCCGCGCCGACGAGCAGGTGAAGATCCGCGGGTTCCGCATCGAGCCCGGCGAGATCGAAGCCGCCCTGTCGGCGCACCCGGAGGTGTCTCAGGTCGCGGTGATCGCGCGTGAGGACACTCCGGGTGACAAGCGTCTGGTCGCCTACGTGGTGCCCGCCGACACCGGCACCGAAGGCGGCGTAAACACCGGTGACCTGCGCGGCTTCGTGGCGGGCCGGGTGCCCGAGCACATGGTCCCGGCGGCGTTCGTGACGCTGGACGCGCTGCCGCTGACCGCCAACGGCAAGCTGGACCGCAAGTCCCTGCCCGCACCCGACGATGTCACGGCAGGCGCCCGCCGTCGGGAACCGGCGAACGCGACCGAGGCCGCGCTCTGCGAGATCTTCGCCCAGGTCCTCGGCCTGGACACGGTCGGAGTGGACGACAGCTTCTTCGAGCTGGGCGGACACTCGCTGCTCGCGATCCGGCTGCTCTCGCGGATCCGGACCAGGCTGGGCACGGAAGTCAAGATCAGGGCCTTGTTCGAGACACCGACGCCGTCCGGGTTGGCCAGGGCCGGCGGCGTCGGTTCGGTGGAGGTGCCCGAGAATCTGATCCCGGTGGGTGCGGGGCGGATCACGCCGGAGATGTTGCCGCTGGTCGAGCTGTCGCAGCAGGAGATCGACCGGGTGGTCGCGGCGGTCGACGGCGGGGCGGCGAACGTGGCGGACATCTATCCGCTGGCGCCGTTGCAGGAGGGGATGTTCTTCCACCACTTGATGGCCGACGAGGGTGGGGATGTCTATCTGACGGCGCGGGTGGTGGAGTTCGACTCCCGGGAACGGCTGGAGACGTTCACCGGCGCGTTGCAGCAGGTGATGGACCGGCACGACATCTATCGCACGGGTGTGGTGTGGGAGGGTCTGCGTACGCCGGTTCAGGTGGTGTGGCGGCAGGCTCAACTGCCCGTCATTGAGCACAACTTGGAGGATGGGGAGGCGAACGAGCCCGTACAGCGGGCGGATCGCTTGATCGCCCTCGCGGGGTCGGTGATGGACCTGGGCCGCGCCCCCCTGCTGGACGTGCATGCGGCCGAACTGCCCGAAGGCCGATGGCTGGCCGTCGTACGTATGCATCACATGCTGCATGACCACATGGGCATGGACGTGCTGCTGGACGAACTCAGGTCGGTACTCACGGGCCACGCGGACGAGTTGGCGCCTGCGATGCCGTTCCGGAACTTCGTGGCGCAGACCCGTGCGGTGCCCCGGGCCGAGCATGAGCGGTACTTCGCCGAGCTGCTCGGTGATGTGACCGAGCCGACGGCCCCGTACGGGCTGCTCGACACGCGCGGCGGCGACGGCGGCGTGGCCTCGGCGGTCTTGCCCGTCGCCACTGATGTCACCGACGGACTGCGGCGCGTGACACGGGAGTTGGGGGTCAGCGCGGCGACGGTTCTGCACGTCGCGTGGGCGCGCGTGCTCGGAGTGCTGTCGGGGCGTGACGACGTCGTCTTCGGGACCGTGCTGTTCGGCCGGATGAACGCCGGTGAAGGAGCGGAGCGGGTGCTGGGCCCGTTCCTCAACACCCTGCCCGTGCGGGTGCGTACCGGTCAGATGGGCGTACGCGCGGCTGTCGAGGGGATGCGGGATCAGCTGGCGGGGCTGCTGGAGCACGAGCACGCACCGCTGTCGGTGGCACAGCAGGTCAGCGGGATCACCGACAACACGCCGCTGTTCACCTCTCTGTTCAACTACCGGCACGTGACCGCCGCCGAACGTCCGGCCGACGAGGAGCGGAACGGGCAGCGGTCGATCGAGGGCATCCAGCGCGTCATGGTCCAGGATCGGACCAACTACCCCGTGACCGTGTCGGTCAACGACTGGGGGACGGGCGGGCTGAGCCTGAGCGTGCAGACCGTGGACGCGCTCGACCCGGAATCGATCGTCCAGTTGCTGCGTACCGCCGTGGAGCGCGTCGTCGACGCGCTGAGCGGAGGGACAGATGTGGCGCTGGGTGGTGTGGATGTGTTGGGGGTTGATGAGCGGGTTCGGTTGTTGGGGTGGAACGAGGGGGCGTTGTCGGTTGGTGGTGTGGG
>NZ_JBEOVM010000178.1:0-8480 GCF_040295505.1 Streptomyces sp. NPDC002790
CCTCAATCGCCGGCGGGGCTTGAATGGCCCACCCGCCCCAGGCCGCAGATCGCCCAAGGCGGGCTTGAATGGCTCACGCGCCGCAGGGGCTCGATCTGGTCACACGTTCGCCGGCTCCGGTTCGGGGGCCGGGGACTGGGGCGGGACACCGTCGCCGCGCTTCGCCGACCGCTTCGCCGCCCGCCGCTCCTTGCGAAGCTCCAGCATCGCGTACAGCGTCGGGACGAGAAGCAGCGTCAGCAGCGTCGACGAGATCAGCCCGCCGATCACGACCACGGCCAGTGGCTGCGCGATGAAGCCGCCCTCGCCGGTGACGCCGAGCGCCATCGGGAGCAGGGCGAAGATCGTCGCCAGGGCCGTCATCAGGATCGGGCGCAGCCGGTGCCGGCCGCCCTCGACGACCGCCTCGACCACACCGAGCCCCTGACTCCGGTACTGGTTGATCAGGTCGATGAGGACGATCGCGTTGGTCACCACGATGCCGATCAGCATCAGCATGCCGATCATCGCCGGGACACCCATCGCCGTGCCGGTCGCGACCAGCAGACCGATCGCGCCGGTCGCCGCGAACGGGATCGAGACCAGCAGGATCAGCGGCTGGGCCAGCGAACGGAACGTCGCCACCAGGAGCATGAAGACGATCGCGATCGCCGCGAGCATCGCCAGGCCCAGGTTCTTGAACGCGTCGTCCTGGTCCTCGCTGACGCCGCCGATGGTCGCCGTGGCGCCCTTCGGCAGGTCCAGCTTGTTGATCTTCGTCTGGAGGTCGGCGCTGACCGCGCCCGTGTTGTCGCCGTCCGGCTTCGCCGTGATCGTCGCCGCGCGGGCGCCGTCGATCCGGGTCATCGAGACCGGACCGTCGACGGTCTTCACCGTGGCGATGTCGCCGAGCGTGATGCCACCCGGGCCCATCGGCAGCTTCTTCAGCTCGGCCATCGTGGTGGCCGGCTTCGCCGACTTCACGACGATGTCGCGCTCGGTGTCGTCGATCGTCACCTTGCCGCTGGTGGTCCCGCGCACCGACTGGGTGACGGCGGCGCCGAGCGTCGTGTCGTTGAACCCGGCGGCGGCCGCCTTCGCGTTGCCCTTCACCGAGATCCGCGGCACCGACTGCGACAGGTCGCTGGTGACGTCGGTGACCCCGTCGAGCCCGGCGACCGCGTCGCGGACCTGCTCGGAGGCCTTGTCGAGCGTGTCGCCGTCGGCGGCCTTCACGACCACGGACAGGTCCTGGCTGCCGAAGCCGCCACCGGCCCCGAGCGTCGTCGTACCCACGCCGGAGAGCTGTCCGAGCCCGCGCTCGATGCGCTTCTGCGTCGCCTCGTACGTCGAGCTGTCCTTCAGCTTCACCTGGTACGACGCCTGGTTGGTGTCGGTGCCGCCGCCGAAGGCCGCCATGAAACCGGAGGAGCCGATGGTGACCTGGTAGTCCTCGATCTCGTCGATGCCCGCGAGCATCTTCTCGATCTTCTTCGTGGCGGTGTCGGTCGCCGACAGGCTGGTGCCGGGCTTCAACTCCTGCTTGATGGAGAGGACTTCCTGGTCGCCCTGGTCGAAGAAGTTCGTCTTGAGCATCGGCGCCATGCCGAACGTGCCGACGAGCACGACCACCGCGATGAGCAGGCTCGTGAACCGGCGACGCGTCGCGAAGCGCAGCACGGGAACGTAGATCCGCTGCAGCCAGGAGCGCGCCTCCTTCTCCTCGGCCAGGCGCCGGGCCTCCTCCGGGTCGACGCCGCGGGCCGCCTTGGGCGGGCGCAGGAACCAGTAGGAGAGGACCGGGACGACCGTCAACGACACGAGCAGGGAAGCGAGGAGCGCCGCCGTCACCGTGATGGAGAACGAGCCGAACAGCTCGCCCACCATGCCGCCGACCAGGCCGATGGGGAGGAAGACCGCCACCGTGGTGAGGGTGGAGGAGGTGACCGCTCCGGCGACCTCGCGGACCGCCTTGAGGATGGCCTCCTGACGTTCCTCGCCGTAGCCGAGATGGCGCTTGATGTTCTCCAGGACGACGATCGAGTCGTCGACGACGCGGCCGATCGCGATGGTCAGCGCGCCGAGCGTGAGCATGTTGAGCGACAGGTCGCCGGTCCACAGGACGATCAGCGCGAGGAGCACGGACAGCGGGATGGAGACCGCCGTCACGAGCGTCGAGCGCAGCGAGGCCAGGAAGATCAGGATCACGATGACCGCGAAGAGCAGGCCGAGCGCGCCCTCCGTGGTCAGGCCCGAGATGGACTTCGACACGGCCGGGCCCTGGTCGCTGACGACGGTGACCTCGGCGCCGGCGCCGAGGTCGTCCTTCAGCTGCGGCAGCTTGTCCTTGACGGCCTTGGAGATGGCGACGGCGGAGCCGTCCTGGTCCATGGTGACCGCGAGCGAGAGGCTGGGCTCGCCGTCGGTGCGGGTGATCGAGTCGGCCGTGGACGGCTGCTGCTTCACCGTGGCGATGTCACCGAGGCGTACGGGCTTCTTGACGCCCTCACCCGTGATCATCAGGTCCTGGATCTGCTTCAGGGACGTGAAGCCGCCGCCGACCTGGACCGTGCGGTTCTTGCCCGCCTCGTCGAGCGAGCCCGCGGGCATGGTGGCGCCGCCGGCCTTCAGGGTCTCGCCGAGCGCCTGGGCGTTCACCCCGGCCGCGGCCATCTTCCGGTCACTGGGCGTGATGTCGACCTGGAGGTCGCGGACGCCGTCGACGGTGACCTGGGAGACGCCGTCGATGTCCTTCAGCGTCGGCACGACGGACTTGTCGAGCTGGTCGGCGAGCGCCTGCTGGTCCTTGTCCGAGGTGACGGCGAGCACGACGGTCGGGATGTCGTCGGTCGAACCGGCGACGACCTGCGGGTCGACGTCCTCGGGCAGTTGGGCGCGGGCCCGGTTGACGGCCTGCTGGACGTCGGCGACGAGCTGCTTGCTGCCGTCGGGGCCGTAGTCGAACTGGGCCATCACCAGGGCGTTGCCCTCGCTGGCCGTCGACGTGACGCCGGTGATTCCGTCGACCGCGTCGATGGAGTTCTCGAGAGGCTCGACGACCTGCTTCTCCACCACGTCCGGCGACGCGCCCTGGTAGGGGGCGATCACGGAGACCATGGGCAGTTCGATCGAGGGCAGCAGCTGCTGCTTGAGCTGAGGGATCGCGATCGCACCGAACGCGATCGCGATGATCGAGATCAGCCCGATGAGGGCGCGCTGGGCGAGGCTGAACTTCGACAGCCAGGACATGGGTCGGGTCTCCGTGGGACGTGAGCGGAAGATGAAGGCCCGTGCCATGACAACCGGTGCGGTGTCAGGGGCCCATGGTCCACCCTCGGTCATGCGTACGACCCGATTCGTCGCTCCCAGGTCCCGTTCTTGCCCGCCGCCTACTGCGCCCGTAGTACGCGGCCCCTCAGGGTCACTCCACCCGTGGACGGACCAGGCCCGATTCGTACGCGATGACGACGAGTTGGGCGCGGTCGCGGGCGCCCAGCTTGGCCATGGCGCGGTTGACGTGGGTCTTCACGGTGAGCGGGCTGACCTCGAGGCGCTCGGCGATCTCGTCGTTGGAGTGGCCGCCCGCGACCTGGACGAGGACCTCGCGCTCGCGCCCGGTGAGCGCGGCGAGCCGCGCGCCGCTGCCGTCCGTGGGGCGCGCGCCCTCCTCGTAACCGTCCCCCTGCGCGAGGAACTTGGCGATCAGACCCTTGGTCGCCAGCGGCGAGAGCAGGGCGTCGCCCGCGGCCGCGATCCGCACGGCGCCGAGCAGTTCGTCGGGCTCGGCGCCCTTGCCGAGGAAGCCGGAGGCACCGGCCCGCAGCGACTGCACCACGTACTCGTCGACCTCGAACGTCGTCAGCATCACGACGTGTACGTCGCGGAGCTCCGGGTCCGCGCTGATCTCGCGGGTGGCGGCGAGGCCGTCGGTGCCGGGCATCCGGATGTCCATGAGCACGACGTCGGGGCGCTCCGAGCGGGCGAGCCGCACGGCCTCGACGCCGTCGGACGCCTCCCCCACCACCTCCATGTCGGGCTCGGAGTCCACGAGCACACGGAAGGCGCTGCGCAGCAGGGCCTGGTCGTCGGCGAGGAGGACCCTGATCGTCACGCTGGTCATGTGGTGGCGTCCTCGGGGGTGTTGGTGCCTGCGGCGGGGTCGGCGCCGCTGGTGCGGGCCTTGGTCGGAAGGATCGCATGGACGCGGAAACCGCCGCCGTAGCGCGGTCCCGCGGTGAGGGCGCCGCGGAGCGCGGTGACGCGTTCGCGCATGCCGAGGAGGCCGTGGCCGCCGTTCGCCCCGGGCTCGTCCGGTTCGCTGGGGTGGTCGCCGTACGCGGCCGTGGCGCCGGGGCCGTTGTCGAGGACGGTGATCTCCACGTTCGGTCCCACGCGCACGACGCTGACCTCGGCCCTGGCCTCGGGACCCGCGTGCTTCTGTACGTTCGTCAGCGCTTCCTGCACGACGCGGAAGGCCGCGAGGTCGACGGCGGCGGGCAGGGCGGGGGCGTCCTTCGCGCGGGCCACCTCGACGGGCAGCCCGGCGTGCCGGAAGGTGTCGACGAGGTCGTCGAGCCGGTCCAGTCCGGGGGCGGGCTCGGTGGGCGCCTCAGGATCCCCGGTCTGCCTCAACAGGCCGACCGTGGCGCGGAGTTCGCCCAGCGCGGAGCGGCTGGCCTCGCGGACGTGACCGAGGGCCTCCTTGGCCTGGTCGGGGCGCCGGTCCATGACGTGGGCGGCGACGCCGGCCTGCACGTTGACGAGTGCGATGTGGTGGGCGACGACGTCGTGCAGATCGCGGGCGATCCGCAGCCGCTCCTCGGCGACGCGGCGCCGTGCCTCCTCCTCGCGGGTGCGTTCGGCGCGTTCGGCGCGCTCCCTGATCGCGGTGATGAAGGCGCGGCGGGAGCGGACCGCGTCGCCCGCGGCCGCGGCCATGCCGGTCCACGCGAAGATCGCCAGGTTCTCCTGGGAGTACCAGGGCAGCGGGCCCGCGAACATGGCGACGCCGGTCAGCACCGCCATCGAGGCGAGGCCGACGCGCCAGGTGGTGGGGCGGTCCGTGGTGGCGGCGACCGTGAAGAGGGCGACGACCGCGGCCATCACGACGGGGGCGCGGGGGTCGCCGGTGACCAGTTCGACGACGGAGACGGTGGCGGTCGCGGCGAGTACGGGGAAGGGGACGCGGCGGCGGAACACGAGGGCGGCGGCACCGAGCAGCATCAGGACGAGGCTGAGCGCGTCCGGGGTTCTGGCGCCCCAGGCGTACGTTCCCTCCGGGCCGTGCGGGTCGACGAAGGATCCGGCGACCATGCAGAGCAGCACGCCGAGCGCGAGGGCGGCGTCCAGGGCCAACGGATACGTCCTGGCCCACCGTACGAAGCGGTTCACCGGGTTCACGGTAGCGCGTCACCTGCCGGTGGGACCTGGCTGATTACCCAAGGCGGCGGGTGGGCCATTCAAGCCCCTGCGGCGATTGATCAGCGGGGTCCGGGGCGGAGCCCCGAGGCGTCACGACCGGCGCCGTGGTCGCGCCCTGGGGCTCTGCCCCAGACCCCGCGCCTCAATCGCCGCAGGGGCTTGATTGTGGGGCTAGCCCGGGATCAGGCCGTCGTCGCTGAGCATCTCGCGGACCTCGGAGAGCGTCGCATCCGCCGCCGGAAGAATCAGCTCCGACGGCTCCAGCGCATCGTCCGGCAGCGGAGCGCCCAGACGGCGGACCGCGTCCAGGAGAGCGGCGAGCGTACGGCGGAAGCCCGCCTCGTCACCACTCTCCATCTCCGCGAGGAGCTCGTCGTCGAGCTTGTTGAGTTCGGTGAAGTGGTCGTCCGCCAACTCCACCTGGCCCTCCCCCATGATCCGGACGATCATGTCGGCCTCCTGCTACTGCTTGTCGAAGCGCGGGGTGTCCTGGGGCTGCTGCTGCGAAGGCTGACCCTGTTCCTGTCCGCCCTCGAGCGCCTGCTGCGACGAGGACGAGCCACCGGACAGCTCCGCCTTCATCCGTTGCAGCTCCAGCTCTACATCCGTACCACCGGAGAGCCGGTCCAGCTCGCTCTGGATGTCGTCCTTGGCGAGGCCGGACGAGTCGTCGAGCGCGCCGGAGGCGAGCAGTTCGTCGATGGCACCGGCCCGCGCCTGGAGCTGCGCGGTCTTGTCCTCGGCACGCTGGATCGCCATGCCGACGTCGCCCATCTCCTCGGAGATGCCGGAGAACGCCTCGCCGATCCGGGTCTGCGCCTGCGCCGCCGTGTAGGTGGCCTTGATCGTTTCCTTCTTGGTGCGGAAGGCGTCCACCTTCGCCTGCAGCCGCTGGGCCGCAAGGGTGAGCTTCTCCTCCTCGCCCTGCAACGTCTGGTGCTGCGTCTCCAGGTCCGTGACCTGCTGCTGGAGCGCGGCACGGCGGGACAGCGCCTCGCGGGCCAGATCCTCCCGGCCGAGCGCGAGCGCCTTGCGGCCCTGGTCCTCGAGCTTGGAGGACTGGGACTGGAGCTGACCGAGCTGCAGCTCCAGCCGCTTGCGGGACGTCGCCACATCCGCGACCCCCCTGCGTACCTTCTGGAGCAGCTCCAGCTGCTTCTGGTACGAGTAATCGAGGGTCTCGCGCGGGTCCTCGGCCCGGTCAAGGGCCTTGTTCGCCTTCGCGCGGAAGATCATCCCCATACGCTTCATGACACCGCTCATGGGCTTCGCGCGCCCCCTTCTGACAGATCCAGCGTTGGTCCAGCTCCAGCACTGCGACAGAAACCACAGTACGGGTCCTGCCTCTATTACCGCACTGTTCAGGTACGGATGCGCTCATCCCCAAGGACGACTGCTTCCGACCCCGCTCCGGCGCAAGGAGTAGTTGACCCCTGACGGAGGACGCGGGACGTTGCCGGATCGTTCCCCACAGCCCTGTGGTCGATGCATGACCACCACGTACCCTGGCGATTGTGTTCCGTAGCCGATCAAAGGACGACAAGGCCCAGGCCGCGCAGGCCAAGGTGACCATGTCCAAGCAGCCCCGAGACCCCCAGGCGCCCAAGGGCCGCCCCACGCCGAAGCGCAGCGAGTCCCAGACGCCGCGCCGCAGTGTGGCCAACACCAAGACGTCACCGAAGGAGGCCCGGACCCGCTCCCGCGACGAGCGCCGCACCGCGATGCAGCGCCAGCGGGAGGCGCTGGCCAATGGCGACGAGCGTTACCTGCCGGCCCGTGACAAGGGTCCGGTGCGCAAGTACGCGCGCGATTTCGTCGACTCGCGCTTCGCGATCGCCGAGTACTTCCTGCCAATGGCGGTGGTCATCCTCGTCCTGAGCATGATCCGCGTCGGTTCGCTGCAGAACATCGCGCTGCTGCTGTGGCTGTTCGTGATCGTCGCGATCGTGGTCGACTCGGCCGTGACCGGTTTCCGTCTGAAGAAGCTCCTCGCGGAGAAGTTCCCGAACGAGCGCCGCAAGGGCGCCGTCGCGTACGCGCTGATGCGCACGCTCCAGATGAAGCGCCTGCGCCTGCCGAAGCCGCAGGTCAAGCGCGGGGAGCGGCCCTGAGCACGGACAGTTCGCACGCCGCGGAGGCCTTCGCCGGCGACGCGGTGCACTCCTGGCTGGACAAGCTCGGCGGGCTGCGCAACATCGTGCGGCAGGAACTCGTGGCCCGGCAGCTCGACGAGCAGCTGGCCGCGCGGTTCCCCGTCGGTCAGCGGCTGCGGGTGCTCGACGTGGGGATGGGCCAGGGAACGCAGGCGCTGCGCCTGGCCCGCGCAGGGCACAAGGTGACCGGTGTGGAGCAGGACCCGGAGATGGTCACCGTGGCGGGCCGGGCGCTCGCCGCGGAGCCCGCGGGGGTGCGTGACCGGGTCCGTCTCGTGCAGGGCAACGGCATGGACACCGGTGTGCACTTCCTGCCGGGCAGTTTCGACGTCGTGCTCTGCCACGGCGTCCTGATGTACGTCGAGGATCCCGACGCGCTGCTCGCGGGCCTGGCCCGGATGCTGGCGCCGGGCGGCCTGCTCTCCCTCGTCGTACGCAACGGGGACGCGCTGGCGATGCGGCCGGGGCTCGCCGGTGACTGGATCGGCGCGCTCGGCGCCTTCGAGTCGACGAAGTACACGAACCGGCTCGGGCTCGACGTCAGGGCCGACCGGCTCGACGCGCTGACGGAGTCCCTCGCGGGGATCGGGGCGCCGTTGCGTGCCTGGTACGGGGTGCGGGTCTTCACGGATCAGGTGGCGGATGGCGTGGGGGCGCCGGAGCACGGGGAGCTCCAGACGCTGCTCGCCGCGGAGGAGCGGGCGGGCCGTTCCGACCCGTACCGCCGGGTGGCGGCTCTCTTCCACCTCTGCGGAGTCCGCGGCTAACCGTTAACTCCGCTGCGGCGCCAGTTTTCAAGCCCTGCGGCGATCGACCAGCTGGGCCATTCAAGCCCCTGCGGCGATTGAGCAGCGGGCCATTCAAGCCCCTGCGGCGTTTGAGCAGCGGGCCATCCAAGCCCCTGCGGCGATTAGATCGGAAGAGCGA